>DANZ01000022.1 GCA_002501695.1 Methanolobus sp. UBA474
AGGACAGCGAGTACGGAAAGCGGAAGTGTCATGGACGCATGGGATTCATGCCCGCCGTAATCAGTGCGTGGCTTTCCGAAGAAGGTCATGAAGATCAGCCTGAATATATAGATAGAGGTCAGCAGGGCTGCTGCAATTGAAAGAGTATACGGCACCCAGCCTCCGCCATTTTCACCGAAGAGGTATGCTGCTTCTATGATAGCATCCTTACTGATGAAACCGCTGAAACCGATGGATGTGCCGGGGATACCTATACCTGCAAGTGCCAGAGCTGCGATGATCATCGTTGCCGCTGTGATCGGCATGACCTTCGCAACTCCTCCGAGCTGTCTCATGTCATGAGTGCCGACAGCATGGATCACACTGCCTGCACACAGGAAGAGCAGAGCTTTGAAGAATGCGTGGTTGATCAGGTGGAAAATGGATATTCCAACTGCTTCAGCTCCTATGGCTGCACCTACACCCAGTCCCAGCATCATGTAACCGAGCTGGCTTATAGTGGAATATGCAAGCACACGCTTCATATCGTTCATCACGATACCCATGGTCGCTGCGAAAATAGCTGTAAAGGCACCGAGGTATGCCACCACCATAAGTGAATCCGGGGCTGCCATGAACATAGGGAATGTCCTTGCGACCAGATAGACACCGGCTGTAACCATTGTTGCAGCGTGTATGAGAGCGGAGACCGTTGTCGGACCTTCCATTGCATCCGGAAGCCACACATGCAGGGGGAACTGACCGGACTTACCGACCGCACCGCCGAAGAACAGCAATGTTATCAGAGTCAGGTGGTTCACCTGGAATCCGAGGACAGGTGTGCTCATTGCAGCAAGCTGTGGGATCTGGCTGAAGATCTCATCGAACTTCAGTATGAATAAGCCCTCCGGAATGGAACCGTTGTATATCCTGAACAGATCAGAGAACAATACAACGATACCTGCAAGGAACATGACATCGCCTATCCTGGTGGTCAGGAAAGCCTTCTTGGCTGCGCTTGCTGCCGCAGGCTTCTGGTACCAGAATCCGATGAGCAGATATGAGCACAGGCCCACAAGCTCCCATGAGATGAAGAGCTGCAGGATGTTGTCCGAAATGATCAGGCTCAGCATTGAAGCCGTGAACAGTGCGGTCTCTGCAAAGTACCTGTACTGGGCCCTGTCATGTGACATGTAACCTGTGGAGTAGATGTGGATAAGCAGGCTGACGAATGTCACCATTGTCAGCATGACCGCTGCAAGCGGGTCCACAAGTATTCCGAGGTTCAGCATTGCAAACCAGCTGAATGACTGGTTAATTACCTGCTCCGGGTTCTGAAGCAGGCCTAATGTGACCAATAAGGAAATAACGAAAGATGTAGCAATTGCTATGATAGGTATGATCGCACCGCCGCTTGGCAGTTTCTTCCCAAGGAAGAAGGTGAGCACAAAGGCCAGTGCGGGCAAGAGTGGTATTAGGAACGCATAATCGCCTATTGCCATTTTTTACCACCTCAGGATGTTTAGTTTATCAAGATCGATCATGTCCTTCATTCTAAAGATGGACATCAGTATGGCAAACCCTACTGCGGCCTCCGCAGCTGCCAGTGCGATCACATACAGAGTAAATACCTGTCCTGTAAGGTTACCGTGGTAGCTTGAAAATGCCACAAGGTTGATGTTTGCGGAGTTTAACATAAGTTCCACACACATCAGCATCCTGACTCCATTGCGCTGTGTCATGAAGCCGTAAAGGCCTATTGAGAATATGACAGCAGCCAATCCGATGTAGAGTTCTATCGGTATCATTTGCCAGCCTCCCCTTTTGCGATATAGATAGCACCCACCATTGCTGAAAGCAGCACGATGGAGAGTAACTCGAAAGGCACCACGAACTGAGTGAATATCAACAGTCCGATACCCACAATGTTACTCTGATCTTCCAGGTTCTGCGGCAGTTGGTCGACCGCGGGCCAGCTGGTACCAATGACCGATACGATCAAAATAGCCAGGAACAGGAGCGCAACGATAATTCCCAGTATACGCGGCTTGAAATACCTGTATACCGAGGTGATTATCTGCATTATTGTAAACTGTTTATTCAGCATCTGTACCAAACTCCTTTTTCGTGAGCATTACAGCGAACAGTATGAGTACTCCAATAGCTCCTATGTAGACCAGCACCTGGACGACGCCCAGGAACTGAGCATTGAGCAGGATGTACAGGCCTGCGACGACAAACATGGTAAATACCAGTGACAGCGCAGCTCTGACCACATCCTTTGCGGTCACTACGAACAGTGCGAACATGATAGCTGCCATAGCCATTATTGCAAAGACAGCCAGATGCAGTATTGTGCCTATTGAGGTGTCCATCTGCTCACCTCCTTACCTGCCTCTTTCTCAGCATTGATATCAACTTCTCTTGCCAGCATATCAGGCGTAAAGAGCAGATCACAGTGATCATAGCGTATTATGCCTGTCAGGTACACCTTGGTGTTTGACAATGCCTCCTGCGGACACTGATCTATACAAAGACCGCAGAAAAGACAGTGGCCTATATCTATTGAAGGGAACCATCTCATCTTATCACTCGTTGGACCGACCCTTGCCCTTACTATCTTGATAGCATTATTCGGACATGTATTGGCACATATTCCACAGCCGATACATTTGCTTTTGTCAAGTTTCTGAAGCCCCCTGAACCTGTCTGAAAGCCTTGTGGGTACTTCCGGACACATCCTTGTAACCGGGGGGCCGAAATAGATGTTCTTAACGGCTCTTATAATGTTCTTGATAACCATTTTTTTCACACTCCCAGCAGACCTAATGCGATTACCCATCCCAGGTTAAGGATGGCTAAGGGGAGCAGCTTTTTCCAGCTAATGTCTACTACCTGGTCGATCCTGAACCTTGGGACAGACCACCTGAGCATTATGACGAACAGCATCACAAGCACCACTTTCAGCAGGAAGAAGACTGTCGGCAGGATTATTCCAAGGATATTGTTGGAGGTCAATAATGCAGGCAGGTTCCAGCCGCCAAGGAAAAGCAGCACAACGAGCATTGAACCCAGGATAAGATGGATGTATTCTGCAAAGAACCCAAGACCGAACCTCATACCTGTATATTCGGTGATCCATCCTGCGATGAGCTCTTCCTCGGACTCGTTCTGGTCGAAGGGAAGACGCCCCATGTCAGCCATAAGTGCGATGAAGAACACGATAAATCCAATAGGTTGCTTGAAAATAAACCACAGGGGACTTTGAGCCTGTGCGATTTCCACAACGTTCAGCGAACCTGCCATGATGGCAACACTGACGATACTGATGCCCAGAGGAACCTCATACCCGATCATGCGTGCGAAGTTCCTGAAAGCACCCAGAAGGGAATACTTGTTATTGGAACTGTATGCGACCATGAAGATGCCTATGATGGAGATAGCGGATACGGCCTCGATATACAGTATGCTGATATCCATATCGGTGGCAGCTATCGGATAAGTATCACCGTTGATGATTATCGCACCAAAAGGAAGAGCAACAAGTACAAGGAAAACAGAACCCATCATCATAATAGGTGCCGCAACGAAAAGTAAACGGTCAGCGTTCTTAGGTATAATATCCTCTTTAGTGAACAGCTTGATGGCGTCTGCTACCAGTTGGAGCAAACCGTGAGGACCCGTCCTCATCGGACCATATCTCTGCTGGATATCGGCTGAGAGTTTACGCTCGAACCAGACAGCTGCCATAGCACCAAGGAATATGGCACCCATCAGGCAAAGACCAAGAATACCTCTTGCAAGAGGATTGAATAGGATTTCCGGTAATTCCATAATTATCACCTGTCAACCTCACTGGTACATGTGTCCATACTTCCGGCAATAGCCACGATATCAGCGATCTTGACTCCCTTGAGGAGCGGAGGCAATGTCTGCAGCGTCGGGTAAACCGGCCCTCTTATCTTGACACGGTAAGGTTTGTCAGAACCGTCAGACACCATATAGAATCCCATTTCGCCCCTTGGGTCTTCCACACGGTGGAATACCTCTCCGGCAGGCACTCTCATAACGGGCGTCCTGCGTCCATAGGCTGTACCCTCCGGGAATAATGGTCCCTTTGGGATCTGATCGAGGCACTGCTCAATGATGTACATGCTCTCACGCATCTCATCCAGGCGCACCTGCACTCTTGCATAGACATCGCCGGCTTTCTGAACGCACACCTTAAAATCCAGATCAGGGTAGACAAGATAAGGCTCGTCCCTGCGGATATCAAAAGCAACTCCTGTTGCCCTCAGAGGCGGTCCGGAGACTCCGATATCCTTTGCGACTTCCGCAGTAAGCACACCAATACCGACGGTCCTTGACCGATATATCTCATCGGAACTGAAAAGCTCCTCATAGGAATCAATGGCTTTTCTCAGGTTCACGAAAACACGCTGCACATCGTCCTTGAACCCTTCAGGCAGGTCGTCCTTCACACCACCAAAACGCAGGAAACTGTGTGTGACACGCGCACCTGTAACAGAGTCCATCAGGGTCATTACATCTTCCCTGTCCCTGATGGTGTACATGAACATGCTCACAAAACCAACAAAAGAAGCATATTCTCCCATGCCCAGCAAATGGCTCTGTATCCTGGAAAACTCTTCCATTATAACTCGAATGTACTGAGCTCTCGGAGGTACTTCTATATCTGCAAGTTTCTCAACACATCCGACATATGCTTCCTCGTTAGTCAGTGCCGCAAGGTAGCATATTCTGTCCACAATAGTTATGCCCTGGAGATATGTCTTGTTTTCAAGTATCTTTTCGATCCCCTTGTGGATCCAGCCCATTTCCACCTCGGAGTCCACAACCGTCTCACCCCTCAGTTTAGCGTTAAGCCTGAATGGCCCAGGCATCATGGGGTGCTGCGGTCCGAGGTGCACTATCATTTCAGAAGGTCCAACTTTTTCGTCCATAATAAATCCTCACACCAGGTTCCTAGCTGTTTTATTGGGGAAGCCTTTGTAGTCCTTCCTGAGAGGCCATTCACCAAGCATGTCTTCCGGAAGCACAAGAGGCTTCAGATCAGGATGGTTAAGATACTTCACACCGAACAGTTCATAGGTCTCTCTTTCGTACCAATTGGCATTCCAGTATACATCTACAACAGACTCTATCTCAGGGTTGTCCCTTGGCAGGATAGCCTTTAAAGTAAGTATCACCGAATGTTCATACGAGCCAATGACATACACTACCTCGATCTCATTCCTTCCCGGGTAGTCAACACCGAATTCACAGCAGAGGTGCCCGAAAGACAGGTTCTTTTTGAGATATGTGCATACATCCTTCACGCTTTCAGGCTTCACTTTAGCGAATATCCGTATATTAGATCCCACTTTTGTATCGTAGACAGCATCCGGGAACTGGGTGGAAAGTGAATCTATCATTGTATTAGCATCCATTTAAATCACCTCAATACTCCGTACCTCTATCCTGCTTGGCCTCGATCTTTTTCTGCAGCTCAAAAAATCCCTGGATGAGCGCTTCACATCTTGGAGGACAGCCCGGAACGAAAACATCCACCGGGAAGACCTCATCCACGTTCTGGTGAGTGCTGTAAGATTCATAGAAAGGACCGCCGCTGATAGCACAGTCTCCGAAAGCTATGACCCACTTTGGAGATGGCATCTGCTCCCAGATCCTCTTCAGAGCAGGCAGGTACTTCTTGGTCACATATCCACTGATGATAAGCACGTCTGCATGCCTGGGAGAGTTCCTGGGGATAATTCCGAAACGGTCTGTATCATAATGTGCCATACCCGTGGAGAGCAGCTCCACACCACAGCATCCCATCGCATTGACCATGAACCATAGTGAATTTTTCCGTCCCCAGTTGAGAATATCCTGAGCCTTGGTCTTTTTCACAAAGTCGCTGATGACATTGCGGTCGGTCAGTGTGACGCCCGGGATCTCTTCATAATCAGTTTGCTCTACTGCCACTTAAGAGCCTCCTTCTTCAACAGGTATACGTATCCAAACAATACAACAAAAATAAAGACCAGCATTTCAACGGTTGCTATCTCAGTGATCCCGTGACCCTGGAAGATCATGGCCCACGGATAAAGGAACAGGACTTCGATATCAAATAGAACAAAAGCAATAGCATAAAGATAATATTCGACATTGAACTGTATCCTTGCATCCCCGATAGGAACGGAACCAGCCTCGTAGGTCTCGTATTTTGAAACTCCTCTGCTCCTTGGGCTTAAAGTCTTCACAAGGAACATGGTCATAGGAGGCATCAAAATTGCCACAACAAGGATGATCGCAACCGGTATGTAACTGTATATTATGTTACTTATATCGATTATTCCTGACATAAAGATTCTCCTGATAGTTATTACGTAGACAGATTAGATGTATAAAACTCCTTCCGTGTGATTTTTTTCATATACGCGCATTCACAACTTTATGATATAGAATATATCTTCTGATATATTTTTCAATAGAGCGAGTTGACTACTAATTGATAACAATTCATCATATTTAAATTGTGGCAAGTGAGGTTCTAGGTCTCCAAAACAGCATCCTATTAAAAAAACCATAACTATTATGGTGGTCGTCTTCAAGCCTGCCCCAACAGGAAGTAGCGGCAAAAAGCAACTAGAAAAAAATCAGGCAGCTGATACTGTAACTGCACTACTGGCTAAGGTGATATACGTGCTCGGACGATATGTGGTCGCGCACTGCCTGCAGCTCGTTGAAAGAGCTTCACGCTGCAACCTTCAGGAGGCCCGATACAACAGTACCTGACGACGCGGCGCACCTTGACAACGACAAGGACGGCAAGCAATGACTCCCGGTCCACCCGCCAACAGCACTACCAGAGCGCTTCGGCCACGCTGCTCCTATGAGGTCTTGCGTCCTGCACATGACTGATCCTCCGCGATCATTTCTGTTTCCTGTGGACAATAACATCGAAAACTGACAGTGTTGGAGTGGCTCCCACAGCCTCAAATATCTGCACACCTGTCGGCTTGACACCTGAAGCGCGCATCTTCTCCAATGCTTCACGGCTGGCCCAGACTGTGATGATCCGGAATACACTGGCATCCCGCGTGTCACGGACCAGGAATGTCTCGAAGATATCAGGTGGGATCTGCGCAGTCCTTTCCCGATAGGCATGCTCAAGATCGCTGACCCTATCTGCTGCCACCGGTGCCTCAAGAACAGTGATTGCCATGCTCATACCTCCTGTATATGCGGCACTTGGCCAGGCTGTGCAATATACATGAAGTAAGTCATTGTAGGTCTGCATGGACCATGCCATTGTATAGGAAGTTCCGGATCCATGTGTGCTTTAAAAACAAGCTCCGGGGGTGTATCAAACTCCCTCGTAATTACAATCTGCTGTTTTCCACATCCTGTTGTGATCTTTGTCATACTTTCCCCCCACTTATATAAGTAAAAGTGATCATTTAAATCACTGACTCTACTTATGGAAACCTCAGCTTTTCAGAAAACAGTGCCTGAACCGCAACCAGAGCAGGAATGAGTCAAAACCAGGTATGACACAGACAGTTTTCATAGATGAAGGAAAAAAGAAAAAAGAGCAGTCCTGCGGAAAGTTAGGGCAATCTCCAGGATCCAGACAATATGCAACTCATGCCTGCTTTGGAGCATAGTATTTCTTGATCACTGTATTGCAATTAGAACACGAGACCACAAGCCAATCCCCTACATTATACGTGACGTATTTTTCAAAGATCGACGAGCTGCATGTACTGCATACATAATATTCCTTGAAGTAATAATGATAGAAGTATGGATTTTTTGCAAGCCAGTCAAGGACTTTCTGCATGTACTCGAAGTAGCGCAGTCTGGAAGGATGACCTGAATTGTTCTGCACGGCGTTTAAGACCCTCTCGCTCACATTAACTGTGTGCTGGCCGGACTTCTGTGTGAGTTTCTTATAATCCGATATATACCGGGTCGTGCGGTTAAGATAATTCAGGTAGCCTTCATGCGCCTTAGGCTCGCTCTTCCATATCGTTCGCAGGAAGTACTCGCCCATGATATCTTCCATTACATCGGCGCATGTGGTACAGATATCATAGCCCGCATAGTGCCTGGCGTCCTGCTGATCGCCGCATATAAGGCATGTGTCCATATTTACCACTTCCTTACTGCCCATGTATTTCCTTGGGTGTCATTGCTTCGCGTGTGAACATTATCGGGAATATGTTGAGTACTGCCAGAAGATCACCTTTGAGTATCTGGCCGGTCTCCTGCCCCAGTACGTATGCGTACGCGATTATGCGGTCATTATCCACAGGCTTTGCACCGCCCTTTGTACCAACCTTGATAAGGGAAGCGATCGCATGATGCGTGAAGGTACAGGGAATTGCAACCATATCAGGTTCCAGATAGATCTCTTTGATGGAGACCTTTTTGAACTCTCCTGCACGGATGTCAGTATCCTCATCACAGATGACCATCTCCCACTTGGCACGTGTCGCAAGTGTAAATTCGTACGTTGCCGCCTTGACCATCTTGCAGACAAGTTTATCGTTATCCCTGCATACTACCCTGACGACTTCTTCTTTCATCTTATCACCAAAATGAAAGTATCATATGCAAGTATAAATACTTTCCGAATAACTATCACGAATAATCATTATATCTATGACAATGGATCTCTTTTACGTATAGAGAGGGAACGTTCCTTATGACATTTGGTAGTCAGGATGTTAGAAGATCTTTTTATACCATCTATAACAGCTATTGGGTTCAGCACCTTTTCTTTGAGAGAATGAACATCAAATGACTGCACTTTCAAAAGCAGATCATATGGCTCAAGCAATTCATATATTTCAAGCACATCTTCAAGATCCTTCAAATTTTCTATAACACTGGACCTTTTTGTGGGCTCAATATTGATCCCTACGAAAGTGGTTATATTGAATCCTACTACAGCCGGATCGACCCTTATCGTGAACTCCTTGATAATGCCTGAGCTGTGAAGCTTATCTATCCGTTTATGCACAGTGGAAGTAGCTACACCAAGTTCGTTTGCTATCACAGTGCTGTGCATTCTGCAGTTCTCGGAGAGACGTTCCAATATAGCGATGTCTACCTCATCCATACAACTTATATATCGAATGATAATAATATATTTTTCTGTTTTTCTGTATTGTGGAAAATAAATTTATAGATATAATTGTAAATACGTCATTCTGATGCTTTCCACAACTATGGGGACAAGAATGTTCTTTCCGTAAGCAGGATAGACAGGCTCAATGACAATAACACTTTTTATAGTTGAGTTCTTTAGTTAAAGAAAAAAACGGTGAACATCATGAAAGTGAACGAGAACTGCGTAGGATGCGGCCAATGTGCTACATTTTGCAAATTTGATGCCATTGTCGTGAGGGGCAGGGCAAACATGAGCGAAAGATGCATTGGATGCGGTGTTTGTGCAGCCTACTGCCCGGTCAATGCAATAGAGGGATAAAATGAAAGCAATAGTGATCGGCGCCGGGCTGGGAGGATTACTGAGCGCAGCCAGGCTTTCGAGAGCAGGATACCAGGTAGAGGTATTTGAGCGCCTTCCGATAATAGGAGGCAGGTTCACAAACATACCATACCATGGGTTCCAGCTGACGACGGGCGCATTGCATATGATCCCGCACGGGCCTGCCGGACCTCTTGCAAGGCTCTTGAAAGAGGTCGGTGCAGAGATAGAGATAGTTCGTGCAAAACCCGCCGCCGTAATAAGGATACCCAGAAAAAGAGGAGATACGGACTATAAGTTCGGCCATAAGGATCTTCTGTTCGAGGACTTCAAGGTGCCTTTCTCCCTCATTAACCGCCTTAAACTCGTTTTTTACATAATAACCACTCGTAAGAACCCTCCGAAAGGAGTATCGTTCGCACAATGGTGCACTGACCATATAGAGCAGGACTGGACGCACAGGATATCGGATGCCTTCTTTGGATGGGCCCTGAGTCTCAGGTCAGCAGACATACCTGCTGAAGAGGCATTTGAAATAATAGAGAATCTCTACCGCTATGGTGGTTCAGGTGTACCCATCGGAGGATGTAAAGGCGTGACAGATGCCCTTGTTGCAATCATTGAGGCACAGGGCGGCGTTATTCACACATCCACACAAGTGACAGCGATAACCACAGAAGGGGCAGGCAGCAGGAAAGCAACAGGTGTGATCGTAAACGGCACTGAACACAAGGCTGACATCGTAATCAGCGATATAGGACATGTAGCCACAGCCAGCCTTCTCCGAGGACTCAGCTCAGATAAGGAACTGCAGGACTATACCCATATGTCAGAGAGTATAAAACCATCTGCAGGCATCAAGATCTGCCTCTCATCGGAAAAGCCCCTTATCGGACACGGAGGGGTCATGCTCACACCCTATGCAAAGAGGGTGAATGGAATAAACGAAGTTACCAATATAGACCCCGGCCTTGCGCCTCCCGGGAGGCACCTGACAATGTCGCATCAGTGCGTACGCTGGGAAGATATCGGCAACCTGGAAAAAGAGATAGCGCTTGGCCTTGAGGATCTGCAGGATATATTTGCCAATAAGGAATATGAAGTGCTTCTTATTCAGTCATACTCAAACGACTGGCCTGTCAACAGATCACCTTCCGGGGCTGACCTCAGTAACAGGACCCCTTTATCCAACCTGTTCGTCGTGGGAGATGGTGCAAAAGGCAAAGGAGGTATAGAAGTGGAGGGTGTTGCCCTCGGGGTGCAGCACACTATGAAGGAGATATTAGGCTGAATATGCTGAGAAATGAAATGTGGTCGTTAAAAGGATACGGCCTGTTCAATTAAACTTATGTAGTTGTTATTTGTATTCATTGATTAACGATGCCTGAATTTATAACATTTTGCCGCAACGTATTCGTGCCTGTCACCAATATCTGCAGAAATGAATGTGGATACTGTACTTTCAGACGCGCTCCGGAGCACCCCCAAGCCAGACTGATGACCAGAGAGGAGATCATCCCGGTGCTGGCAGAGGGAAGAAAGGCCGGATGCACTGAAGTGCTCTTCACTTTCGGCGAATACGCCGAAGAAGTGCCCGGGTACAGGAAGCTGCTCTCGGACATTGGATTTTCCTCTACTGTGGAATATGTCGCCGACCTGTGCATGAATGCTATTGATATCGGACTTCTGCCACATACCAATGCAGGGATTCTCAACTATACTGAACTTGAAACCCTCAAGCCGTTAAATGCAAGCATGGGGCTAATGCTGGAAACTACTGCAGATGTCGGTGCACATGCCAACAGCCCGGGAAAGGAACCTTCTCGCAGGCTAAAGACCATGAGCTATGCAGGAGAGCTTCAGATCCCTTTTACCACAGGCATACTTGTCGGGATCGGAGAAACGCTGGACGACAGGATCAACTCTCTGCAGTCAATAGCAGAACTGCATGAAAAGTATGGTCATATCCAGGAAGTGATCATCCAGAATTTCATGCCAAAACCCGATACTCCGATGGCGGACTGCCCGCCGCCAACCGATGAGGAGATGATGCAGACAGTACTGATAGCAGGCGAGATCCTGCCCAAGGATATTGCAATACAGGTTGCGCCCAATCTTACTGATCCCTACATCCTCACACAGTGCGGAGCAAGTGACCTAGGAGGAATATCCCCGACAACTATAGACTGGATCAACCCGGAAGCGAACTGGCCGGACCTTGACAGGCTGAGGCAAATGGTAAGAGGTATCGACCTCAGGGAAAGGCTTCCCATATATCCGCAATACATAAAGAAAAAATGGTACAGCGATCAGCTGGAAGGTCTCATCCTGTACTTTTCAGATGAAGAAGGATACAGAAAAGCTTGAAATCATAGGGCATTGTATAATAAGGATAAATCAGGGAGATAAGAATGCTATCTGGCCTGAGAACAGTACATACCGGAGAACTACATGAGACCGACTTTCAGTGACGATATAATTGAGAACGCCCTTGCGGGAAGGACTACAGAAGAAGAAGCATTCTCCCTGCTCCAGGCGCACCCTTTCGAACTCTTTGAGCTTGCCGACAGGTTACGTTATGAGGCCGTCGGAGATGTTGTTACCTATATTGTGAACCGTAACATCAATTTCACTAACAGGTGTATCGGGAACTGCGGATTTTGTGCTTTCAAGGACAATTCCGGCTATATCCTCAGTACTGAACAGATACTGGAAAAGGTGGAAGAGGCAGACAGGCTCGGAGCCACTGAGGTGTGTATCCAGGGAGGCCTGCTGCCTGACGTAGACCTTGATTTCTATATCAACATCATTGAGTCTGTGAAAGAAGGATATTCTCACATAAGCACCCATGCTTTTTCACCCATGGAAGTATACCACGCCGCAAAACAGAGCCATATGGAAATCGATGATGCACTGCTGGAACTGAAGAAGGCAGGCCTTGACTCTATGCCCGGAACTGCGGCAGAGATACTCTCAGACAGGGTCCGCAATATAATATGCCCCGGCAAACTGAATACCGCAGAGTGGACAGAAGTGGTCACAAAAGCACACCGCGCAGGCATACCCACTACAGCCACCATGATGTACGGCCATATAGAGACCATGGAGGAAAGAATAGAGCATATCATGCTCATCAGGGATATACAGCAAAAGACAGGCGGATTCACAGAGTTCGTGCCTCTGCCCTTTATGCCTTACAACAATAAGATAGGTGAGGATATGCTAAGATCAGGGAGGTATATAACTCCAGGCATGGAAGACCTGAAAATGTATGCCCTTGCCCGCATAATCCTTAATACTCATGTAAATAACATCCAGTCCAGCTGGGTAAAATTAGGTAAGAAGCTTTCCCAGGTAGCCTTATACTGCGGTGCCAACGATCTTGGAGGAACGCTGATGGAAGAGAAGATATCCAGCTCAGCAGGCGCAACTAATGGGGAATTCATGTCGGCTCAGGAGCTTGAATGGTTCATCCGGACAGCAGGAAGGCAGCCCAGGCAAAGGAACACTGTATACACTAAAGTATTCGATTCAGCCAGCTCCGGGAAAGTTAAAATAAAGACCGCCTGAGGGATACTTTGCTTCCTGATGACATTATTAAGAGTGCCCGCAGCGGAGAAGTGGGATATGAGGACGCACTCCGGCTGCTGGCTGCCAACCCGTTTGACCTCTTCAGCCTTGCAAACGATATGCGCTATGATGCCGTAGGTGACACTGTAAGCTATGTGGTCAACAGAAATATCTATCTGACCAACCGGTGCATCGGCAATTGCGGATTCTGTGCTTTCAAGCAAAAAGAGGGCTATATCCTTACCCGGGACGAGGTACTTCGTGAAGTGAAACTGGCACAGGCTGCGGGAGCAGTGGAAGTCTGTGTGCAGGGGGGGTACAACCCGGATCTCACACTTGACTATTACCAGGACATATTCAAGGCGATCAAGTCAGAGCATCCTGCAATAAGTATTCACGGCCTCTCACCCATGGAAGTTTTCTATGCTGCGGGCCAGGAAGGCATACCTGTGGATGAGGCACTGATGCTTTTGAAGAAAAGCGGACTTGACACGCTTACAGGCACCTCCGCAGAGATCCTTGTAGACAGAGTACGCAATATAATATGTCCGGATAAGCTTAGCACCAGTCAGTGGGTAGAGACCATCACAGCGGCGCACGGGATAGGTCTTCGCACCAATGCAACCATTATGTACGGCCATGTAGAGAGCATCCGCGAGAGGCTTGAACATATTTTCCTGATACGCGATATACAGAAGCGCACAGGCGGGTTCACAGAGTTCATACCCATGCCCTTCATGCCCTACAACAACAGGACAGGAGAAAGCATGATGGGTAGAGGACAATACATGACCGGCGGCATTGAAGACCTTCAGCTGTTTGCTATTTCCAGGATCATACTTCACACTCATATTGACAATATACAGGCCCCATGGGTAAAGTTAGGCAAGAAGCTCGCACAGGTTGCACTTTTCAGCGGAGCCAACGACCTTGGGGGAACACTAATGGAAGATCATATAACTACCGCGTCCGGAGGCAGCAACGGAGAGTATACTCCAGCAAGTGAACTGGAATGGATCATCAGGGAAAGCGGAAGGACTACAAAAAGAAGGAACGCCATCTATGAGGAATGCAAATGAAGGCACTTATTCCCTACAAAAGACAGAACGCCAAATCCAGGCTTTCACCTGCATTGTCTCTCAGAGAACGGGAACAATTTGTGGAACTTATGCTAAGGGATGTCGTTGAAAGCCTTCGGGAGGCAGGAGTCACCGATATCGACATACTGACGACCCCAAGCAACGGAGTTCCCGGTGACCTCGGAACGAACATCCTTTTCAGTGAACACGACCTCAATGAAGCCATAAACCAGTATCTTGAAACCGTCAATGAGCCGGTCCTGATCCTGATGGCTGATCTCCCTCTGGTGGCTCCCAGACACGTAAAAGAAATAGTTGCAATAGATAAGGACCTCGTGATCGTTCCCGGAAAAGGAGGAGGGACGAATGTTCTGTGCATAAGGAATCCTCAGAGGTTCTATGTAAGGTACTATGACTCCAGTTTCCTGAATCACTGCAGGATAGCGGAAGAGACAGGCCAGTCAGTCCATATATACGATTCGTTCCTGCTCAGCACGGATATTGACGAACCTCATGACCTTATAGAGGTCATGCTTCACGGGCATGGCCTGTCAAAAGCCTATGTCGATAGTAAATTCGGAATGGAAAGGAATGGAAAGTCAAGGGCAGGGCTTGGCCTGCTGCAGTAATGTAAAGTATTTGTAACCCTTCCGCCATATAGGATAACCTCAAGCCATCCCCGGTTTTATGCCGGAGATAGATTATATATTCTTCAGATTATAGAAAACGTTACTTTAACACAGGTGATAAATAAGTGGCCATCAAGGTGAATAAATTCAAATGCGGATACTGCGGTGCATGTGTAGGTGTGTGCCCCACTGGTGCGCTTGAATTGGTCGAGACTTGGATCGAAGTGGATGAGAACTGCACCAGTTGCGGGATCTGCGCCAGGATCTGCCCGATGGGAGCCATTGAGGTGTCCAGATGAAAGACCAGTACGATGTCGTTGTGATCGGTGCAGGACCCGGGGGGTCCATTGCTGCTAAAACTGCAGCTAAAAAAGGCCTTAGTGTACTGATGATCGAGAAAAGGCAGGAGATAGGGGACCCTGTCAGATGTGCGGAGGGAGTCAGCAAGGTGTGGCTGCGGAAGCATATCGAACCTGACCATCGCTGGATATGCGCCGATGTAAAGGGATCACGTATATTTTCACCCGATGGCACCATGATCGAGATGGCAGAGGAAATATCAGGAGGAGAGGTCGGCTACGTCCTGGAACGCAAGCTCTTTGACCGGGCACTTGCCTATGAAAGTGCAAAAGCAGGAGCGGATGTCGTAGTAAAGACCAGGGCAACAGGACTCATCACAGAGAACGGCTTTGTCAGAGGCGTCAAACTGATGCACCTTGGCGAAGAGAAAGAGGTCCGTTCAAAGCTGGTTATCGGTGCCGATGGCATTGAATCAAAGGTAGGAAGATGGGCTGGTATTGACACTTCACTAAAGCCTGCAGACATCGAAACCTGCGCCCAGTTCCTTATGAGCGGTACAGGCATCGACCAGGACTACTGTTATTTCTACCTTGGCAATGAAATGGCCCCCAGCGGATATATCTGGGTATTCCCAAAGGGAGAGGGCCTCGCCAACGTGGGTATTGGCATCCTTGGAAGTAAATCAGGCAAGAAGCATGCAATTGATTACCTGAAGGAGTTCGTTGAGCAAAAGTTCCCTGATGCGGATATCCTGGAAATAGATGTTGGAGCAGTACCTGTAAGCGGCAGCATCGAAAGGACCATCGCCAACGGCCTGATGCTTGTAGGAGATGCGGCGAGGCAGTCAGACCCAATTACAGGCGGCGGCATAATAAATGCGATGGAGGCAGGCAGGATTGCCGGAGAGGTCGCATTCGAGGCTATTTCCAGAAACGACATGTCAACCGCAATGCTGGAAACCTATGAGAAAAGATGGCGCCAGACCCTGGGTATGGAGATCGATAACAGCCTTATAGTGAAAGACGTTTTCATCGGCTTTACGGATAAGGAGATCAATTCCCTTGCACATTCACTGGAAAATGTTAATTTCTCCAGTATGAGTCTGATCGATTTACTGTATGCTCTCTTCAGAGCGAACAAAAAGCTCCTTTGGGACCTGAGAGTACTGTTCAAGAACGTAGTCAAGCATGAAACCGGACTTTGAACGCTGACCGGCAGGATCTCTGCCGGTAACATCCTTTTCTTATACCAAAATTAACATCTATTCAACTTTCCAGCTGCAGTTCATTCTTTCCAGAATGTGGGTGTCAGCATCACTATTACAGTGAACACTTCGAGCCTGCCAATCCACATGTTCGCTGTAAGCAGGAGTTTCCCGAGAGCTGGGACACTGTCAAAGTTAGCCATCGGGCCGACTACATTGAATCCGGGCCCTATGTTCCCCAATGTTGTTATGGATGCAGTGATGGAACTTATCAGGTCCATTCCCATCAGGGCCAGTATCCCCGCAGATATAGCAAATATCATCATGTAGATGACAACGAAGGACACGATGGACTGCATTATGTCTTCTGGCACAGCTTTCCCGTTGTACTTTACAGGTTTTACAGCCTTGGGGTGCAGGGACTTAAAAAGAACGGTTTGCCCGTATTTCGTTAAAAACAAAAGCCGGACAACTTTTATTCCG
>DANZ01000049.1 GCA_002501695.1 Methanolobus sp. UBA474
TAATCAGTATTAGACTTGGGCTTCTTAAGCCCACTTCCAATTTTACAATTGTGCCCGTGCCAAAAGCAGCCATGAACTAAAACTACGGTGCGGTACTTTGGCAGGACAATATCAGGCTTCCCTGGGAGATCCTTCCTATGCAGACGATAGCGGAAGCCATGAGAAAACAAGAACTTTTGCACAATCAACTCTGGCTTTGTTCTTTCTGACTTAATCTTCCGCATAATTTCGCTTCGCTTCTCCTTGGAGAAAACATCAGTCATTAAATAATATAATGATTTAATCGTTTAAATGCATCATTATTCAGCGAATTTATTTTAGTAAGACATTTACTCTTCATTTTATTTTTAAATTTGGACTATCCACTCATGGTATCAGTATAATATTTTGAAGGCCGTTGCATTTTTGAGAAGGAATTAATTTAACCTAAATCTATACTGCAAAGGACAAAACGTTTAGGTTTGTCTCCTGAATGGGAAACGTATTGGAACCTTCCGAGATACTTGAAAGCATAATTCGGATATTCGTTTTTACGGTCTCTATAAAATACCAGCATTTCGTTGCCATTGCTTGAATGATGAATTATTTTATTGTCTGTTCTTCCTTGCAATTGCCCTTCGAAACTTAAAACTTGACCGTTTAAATCATCATTGTAAGCGGTTCGGTCAGGAGTTTTATTTTTAGTTACAAAAAGCCAAATTGACGAATGACCTTTTGGCTGAAATATGCCGGTATTGATTGTAGCATCCGTTATGTGGAATAATTCCTGAAGTTCTTTCCGAGAATAAACGGATGAAATCACAAGTGAACCCGAGCTCTTCATGAAAATATATATTGGATACAAAATATTAAATTGTTTCCGAAACATCATATATTTAAAAATGGGAGTGCTGAAATCACTCAATATCAACAAACACCCTAATATACACTCCCCAACAATCTTCACACAAAGGAGAATCCCACTATGAAAGTCTCAATAATTGGTTCCGGTTACGTCGGCTCGGTCTCAGCGGCCTGCTTTGCTGAGCTTGGCCATGAGGTCATCTGTATAGATGTCGATGAAGAGAAGGTAAAGCTGATCAATGCGGGCAGGGCGCCGATATGGGAGGAGGGGCTGGACGGGCTTCTTGGGAAGCACTCGCAGAAGAGCCTTATCGCGACATCGGATTATGAATATGCGGTGCAGAACTCGGACGTGTCCTTCATCTGCGTGGGAACGCCGTCGGGGAAGGACGGGAGCATCGACCTGAGCATAGTGAAGGCGGCCAGCGCGAGCCTGGGCGCGGCCATCGGGAAGAAGGGACATTATCACGTGGTCGTTGTCAAGAGCACCGTAGTGCCGGAGACCACCGAGAAGGTAGTGCTGCCCATACTTGAGGAGTTCTCGGGCAAAAGGGCCGGCAGGGATTTCGGGGTGGCGATGAACCCGGAGTTCCTGAGAGAGGGCAAGGCTGTGTACGATTTCATGCACCCGGACAAGATCGTGGTGGGCGCCATTGATGAGAGGTCGGGCTTTGCGGTGGCGGAGCTTTACCGCAGGCTGGACTGCACGGTCACGCGCACTAATCCGAGGACAGCGGAGATGATCAAGTACGTCAATAACTCCTTCCTGGCGACCAAGATCTCCTTTGCCAACGAGGTGGGCAACATCTGCAAGCAGCTGGGCATCGACACCTACGAGGTCATGGACGCGGTGGGCACGGACCTGCGGATCGAGCGCAGGTTCCTCAACTGCGGCGCGGGCTTTGGGGGGTCGTGCTTCCCCAAGGACGTCCGGGCGCTCATCGGCAAGGCAAAGGGGATGGGCTACGAGCCTCAGCTCCTTGATTCCGTGGTCGCTGTGAACGAGCGCCAGCCCCTGAAGATGGTGGAGCTGCTGCAGCGCAGGATAGGACATGTCAGGGGAAAAAGGATAGCCGTCCTGGGGCTGGCCTTCAAGAACGACACCGACGACATCCGGGAATCGCGCTCCATCCCCGTGATAGCTGAACTGCTGCGCCTGGGGGCCGATGTAGCGGCCTACGACCCCATGGCCTCGGGGAACATGAGGAAGGTCTTCGGCAATATCACTTATTGCGAGAACTCATCCGAGGCCCTCGCAGGGGCCGACGGATGCATGATAATGACGGAGTGGGAAGAGTTCGGGAAACTGGACAGCGAATTCGAGGGCATGGCCGACAGGGTGGTCATCGACGGGAGGCATATGCTCAGGCCCGACCGGCTCAGGACAAGGATCGATTACGAGGGCATCTGCTGGTGAGCGGGCGCCCATATACCCGCTTTGCCGGATACGCAGTAACATCAGGAAGCGAGGGTAACATGTCGGAAAGGTTCACATTAGGGATCGGCGAAAAGAAGACCATAAAGAAGGCATTCTTCGGAGCTGTGAACGTAAGCTTGGTTTACTGCGGCATGCCGGGCGAGAATGTCTTCTCCTTGGGGCTCTGCGAGAACGAAGGCAATACCAGCTATAGTATGAACTTCTTTTTTCCAAAGAAGTCAACCCAGGTAACACTGGGAAAGTACAGGTTCTATGTCTATGGCGTCACTCTGGAGAACATAACTCTCCAGCCTTTTGAGACGGCATAGAAAGATTTTTAACCGTAGACAAATTTGAGGGAAGAATTGCCGGAGAACACCACATGAGCGATGACAGCAGGATAAAAGAAGATATTAACGGCAGGATCCATTCCCTGGACCAGGGTTTCAGGAGCCTTGAAAAAAGATTGCGGGCCGTGGAAAGAAGGCTCTCTTCGGGAGACACGCCTGAAGGCTCGCAACTGCTCAGCGACCCGTACCTGGAAAAGGATATAGAGGACATAAGGGCGGATATCTTCGCCATCACAGAGCAGCTGGACAGGCTTGCACGGAATGATCGCATCCTGGCGCTTGAGGGACAGCTCAGCGCAACCAGGCAGCAGGTGCTGGAGCTAAGCAAGCAGATCGACCAGCTGAACAAGGATAACTCAAGGCTTCACTCACTGCTTGAGAAGAGCAGCGGACCGGAGTGTGAGCCTGGCTGTGAACCGGCTGATGAGCAGTTCCGCGCAGATTTCAGGGACGAACTGACGTCACTCGGCCAGCGCCTTGAAAAGGCGGAGAAACATAACCGCATCCATATAGGCGCCATGCAGGTGCCCCTGGAGATGTCAGGCATTGTCGGCGCGCTGGTACTGGCCCTGACGGGAGGGCTCATCATAGCAGGCAGATGGGACATCATACGTTCTCCCTACTTCTCCTTCGCCATTGCACTCTCGCTTGCCGCGCCGGTCCTGATAAAGTTCTATCTTGCAAACATTTCAAAGGCATAGGAGCAGGGTGAGCTCACCCGCTTCTGACCTTCACGAAGAACTCGTCCGAGTAGTCCATATACCCTTCCTGCATGACCCGGACAGCGATATAACCCTCATTCTTCCCGGCAGGCAGGGATATGTTGGTCAGGGTCGCCTCAAAGATGCCTTCGGGACCGGTCACCCCGCCCACGGCCTTTTGCCTTGAAGGGCACCAGAGCACCACATTAGCCCCTTCAACGGGCACATCCTCGGAATCAAGCACCTGCACCCGCAAAAGAGGGGAATCGCCCTGTCCGCCGGACAGCGTGAAGCTGCCGTTGTCTGCGGTCGCATATATGGTTCCGGGCACTAGGGGAGCGCTAAGGACAGCATTGAGGATCACGTACATACCTATCATGCCGATAGTGGTCAGGACCACCATCCTTACGGGAAGCCCCAGGGCTGCAGACCCGTCCGTGAGAAGGTTTTTCCGGTGCATAAGATGAAAAAAGATGTCAGGATCAGGAGGTCCTGACGATCATTACCGCGTTTGTCTTCTCGTAGTCATAGAAACCGTTCGCTGTTATCTTCAGGTCCATGGTTCCTTCGTTCTGGTTGGCTCCCATGCTCACCGGTACGCCGCTGGCTGTGGCGTCAGCCTGCAGTGTGCACATGCCGGCATCATCAGTAACACCGGTAGCAGCACCGCCAAGGCCGCGCAGCACTATGTTTGCGTTCCTCACGGGATAGCCGTCCGGGTCCTTTGCGGATATCTGCACTATCACGGGGAAAGGACCGGTAGCGACAAGAGCCGAGTCCACCAGGATCGTGTTGCCTGCGGACATAGAACTCCTGCCTGGTCGACATTCACTGACATGTTCTTGGTAGGTGGCGGTATTATTGCGATCAGGGCTGCAAGGGCAACCATTCCCACCACCAGCATTACAACGATATTTATAGGCAATTCAATTGCCGAATCATTACGGAACATTTTTCGGGTCGTTTTCAAAAGTACCACCATGCTATAAGAAAAGAACATTCTATATAAATTGCACGACTTACTACTTATTTTTATAATGACCCCTGAATAATAGATAATCGTCACATTCATGTACCAAAACCCTGCTTTAAAAAGACATGAAAAAGATAGTTATCATCGATTACGGGCTCGGGAACCTCAGGAGCGTCCGCAAGGGCCTGGAACACGCGGGTGCCGATGTCGTGATATCGAGCGACCCTGCGGAAATACTGGCTGCCAGTGGTGTTATTCTCCCCGGGGTCGGTGCCTTCAGGGATGCGATGAAGAACATCCAGGGTCTGCTTGGCACGATCCACAGCTACGTTGATTCGGGCAGGCCCATGCTCGGCATCTGCCTGGGACAGCAGATCCTCATGAGCGATTCCGAAGAAGGAGGGCACACGCAGGGGCTTGACCTGATAAAGGGCAGTGTCCTGAAATTTCCCCGCAGCGGACTGAAAGTGCCACATATGGGCTGGAACTCCATCAGCATGACCCGCAAACATCCCTTTTTCGAAGGCATACCTGATAATACATACGTATACTTCGTGCACTCCTTCTATGTGGATACGCAAGGAAGTAATGCACTTGCATTGAGCGAATATGGCACAAAGTTCGCGGCATCCGTCATCAGCGATGCAGGCAACGTCATAGGTACACAGTTCCATCCGGAAAAGAGCGGGGATATGGGCCTGAGAATGCTGAAGAACTTTGTCAATATGTGTTAGGACGAGGCTTACATGGATATCGAAGGCTACGCAAAAAGAGGGCTCAGGAACAGTGACCCCGATCTTGAGGACAAGCTCACCTCCAGGATACTGGAAGTGAAAAGAACAAACACGGGGCACGCCCGCAAACTGGCAAGGGCTGCCATCGTGGAAGCAAAGGCCACCCTGCATGTCAGCGGTGATGCGCTTGAGCCCACGATCTCCGGCGTGACAATGGGAGAGTTCGGGGTCGGCTCAAGGGGTATCGGCGATTTCTATACCCACGAGAAGATAGCCGAGGTCATCGGGAAGACCAGTGCCGTGGTGGACACCACCCATCTTGACGATTCGGGCGTCGTCAGGTCGAAGGACCCCGGCGAGTATGTTATAGTCACCATCGACGGCATGCATTCAAGACTCAGTGATTTTCCATTCCTTGCAGGCTTTCACGTAGCCCGTGCAGCCCTGAGGGACGTATATGTTATGGGAGCACGGCCTGTAGCAATGCTCTCGGACATCCATGTTGCAGATGACGGCGACGTCGCCAAGATCTTCGACCACATCGCAGGCATAACCGCTGTTGCAGAACTCTCCGGGATACCCCTCATCACAGGCAGCACGCTGAGAATAGGCGGGGACATGGTCATCGGGGAGCGCATGACAGGCGGTGTAGGCGCGGTGGGAGTCTCATCGGACCTGACCGCAAGACAGCAGACGCAGGTTGGAGACATCATCCTCATGACCGAGGGAGCGGGCGGCGGCACAATATCCACAGCCGCGCTCTACTATGAGATGCATGAGGTCGTCGACGAGACGATCAATATCAAGTTCCTGGAAGCATGCGAGAAGATCCTTAATTCCGGCCTGGTAGGCCACATCCATGCCATGACAGACGTAACCAACGGGGGGATACGCGGGGACGCCAAGGAGATATCAAGAACTGCAGGCGTGAAGCTCGTCTTCGATGAGGCGCAGATGAGAAAGCTTGTGAATCCTGTCGTTCTCAGAATGCTGGAATCCCTGGAAATTGATTACCTGGGAGTATCGCTGGATGCCCTGCTCATCATTGCACCGCATGAAGTGGCGGATGATATAATGAGAACTGTAAGGTCGGCAGGTGTAGAGATAGCCGTCATCGGAAAAGTTGAGGAGGGCAGTGGTGCACTGATCATGATCGACGGGGAGCTTAGGGATTTCACTCCTCGGTTCAGGGAATCTGCATATACTCCCATCAAGAAGATGATAGGTGAAGACCAGCCGCGTAACTTTGAGGAAATGCAAAGGGCAGTTGACAGGGCAGCGAGTGAGGCTATCGGGAAGAAAAAGAGGATAATAGAGAAGGTAAGGAGCAGGTGATCCTGCTGGCCCCTCACTCTTTTAACTTTTCCACTACCAGTACCACGCCGTCCTTTTCCTTAATAACGACTTTTTCACCCTTGTCCAGAGGCTCTGCAGAGCGTGCTTTCCAGTATTCCCCCCTGTGGATCACATAACCTGTGCTTTCAGGAGATACAGGCGTGTGGACGATCGCAGGATCCCCTATGATCTCTCCGAACTGGGGCTTGCGCTTCCGAACCTCAAGCACCTTGTACATCGCAAATAACAGGAACAGCCCCATAATGACCGTGGGCGCCACTACCGAAGCGATAATGGTCCTCTGGAACTCGGCAGGCGAATAATTGCGCGGGAAATCAGTGGGTGCAAGCAGCACGCTTCCTGCCACTATGCATACCATCCCTGCTATGCCAAACACTCCCACGCCCGGCGATTGCAATTCCAGGGCAAGGAGGGCTATACCTGCCACAATGAGGAAAATGGCGGCTATATTCACATCAAAGCCCGTACCAATGAGCCCCAGTACGATGGCAACCACGCCGAAGACCTCAGCGCCAAAACCGGGGTTGGATATGCCAAGGATCACAGCATATACTCCCAATAGCATCAGCAGTGAGGAGACTATGGGATTTGAAATGATGTTCATGAAAGAGAGCCTGAGCGGAGCTTCGTAGTAAACGGTCCCCGCACCTGCTGTTTCAAGCGTCCTGCCTTTTATTTCCAGTCCGTCTATCTGTACAAGCAGATCCTCTATGGACGGGGCAACATACTCTATCACACCATACTCAAGAGCGGTTTCCGAGTTAAGGTTCAGGTTCTCGGTTATGAACTTCCCGGCCGCGGTCTCGTTCCTGCCATGCATCCTGGCATTCTCGACAGCTCTTTCAACAAGAGCGTTCACGATCTTGGAGTCATTGACAGGTTCCGAACCGCTTGGGGTCACAGTGACCGGCTGGGCGGATCCTATTACAGTGAAAGGAGCCATTGCAGCAACATCGGTACTGATCAGTATGAGTGTCCCTGCTGACCATGCCTGCGTACCCTCAGGATACACATACCCTATCACAGATATGTTTGTCTGGGGTATCATCTCGGTTATCCTGAGCGTTTCATCCAGCCCGCCACCCGGAGTGTTGAGGGTTATGATAAGCGCTTCATAGCCTTCATTCTCCGCTACGGATATGGCATCCGCCACAATATCATCCGAAACCGGGGTTATAGCACCTGAGATCTCAAGCACCAGCACATTCCGGTCCTCCTGGGCTGCAGCAGAAGATGAGAACAGGATAAAGGATAGTGTTAAAAGAAAAAGGAGGCTTATCAAAAGCCTGTTCTTAATGTTCATATTCTTCCCTTATTTCGGCTTGTTCTGGAGAGCCTTTGACATGGCTGCGATCTCTCCCATCTGAATGGAATTTGCCACAACTATCATGTTCTTCTCCCTTGCGATCTCTGCGAGCGTCTGCAGCTCTCTCAGCTTGATGGTGACAGGGACCTCCTCGTAAACACGGGCCGCCTCCATCATCTTCTGGGCCGCAATGAACTCACCGTCAGCAAGGATGATACGGGCACGTTTCTCACGCTCTGCCTCTGCCTGCTTTGCGATAGCTCGCAGCATTGTATCATCAATGCTTACATCCCTGAGGGTCACGGCCGTTACCTTGATACCCCATGGATCTGTTGCGACGTCAAGTGATTCCTGTATGTTCAGGTTGATCTCATCCCTCTTGGACAGGACATCATCCAGGTCGATCTGGCCTATGATATCACGAAGGGTGGTCTGTGAAAGGGTCGAGGTCGCATACTTGTAGTTCTCAACTTCATTTACAGCCCTTGAAGGATCGACAACCTTGTAATACACAACAGCGTCAACTGCGACAGTAACGTTGTCCCTGGTGATGACAGCCTGTTTGGGGACATCTATGGTAACGACACGCAGGTCTACTTTCACCACAGTATCTATAACGGGGATTATGAAGAACAGGCCCGGGCCTTTCACACCGCTCAGCCTTCCAAGACGGAAAATAACGACACGTTCGTATTCCTTGACGATCTGTATCGCCCTGGAGAGGATAAAGATCACAAAGATAGCTGCTATAATCGTAATTTGCTCTAATACCATTTTATCGATGCTCCTGATGGATCAAAAAAGAATTATCATTAAGGATAATAGATAAAAAGACCCCGTGCATTAAAAAGACATCGCTTACATTTTACTATAGTCTGGAACGGATCAATAGGAGATGGGCCTGAAGCCTTGTTTGAGGGGAATGTACACGAAAGCATAATAGCCGGTCGTTATTTGGATAATAACCTTCAGACCCGATAAACAGTATTCTCATTTATCGTTTATTAATTTGATTGATTTTGGCGTTAACAATTCCAAACGGTCAAAAGAAAAAACACAATGCGATAACTCATAAAGTAGTAAAGTGCAGATAAAGGAAGTGAAACCTGAAGCAAAGACATAAATCATATATATGCCTTTTAGGATTTGATACAATGAGCGAAAAATGTCAGGAGTGCGGCGGAAAAGGATACAATGTCGTCGGCTCAAAGAAATGCCCCGATTGCAAGGGAGCAGGAAAGCCCAGATCCGTTGATCTGACAAAGCTTTCAGAGAAAGACATGGAGAATTTTCTCAGGAACGGATCCAGTTGCAGCAAATGCAGCGGGACCGGAGAGATAGAGTTGACAGAGCAATGCACTGCATGTTCCGGAAGAGGTGCTTTTTACAAGTGCGGGATATGCGGGGCTGCTATCGAAGGGTTGTACAACGGCGAAGAGGTCTGCCCTTCATGTGCCAAAAAACAGATCGTCTATAAACTGGATGATTCCTGCAATATAGAAGAGCTGGAAGTGGGCAAATATTACCACTCTGTCGTCAGGAACATTGCAGATTTCGGGGTATTCGTAGACCTGAACGCCAATATGAGAGGACTTATCCATTCAAGCAATATGAAGGAAGAGCTTAAAGTTGGCGAAGATGTGATTGTAACTGTCAAAGAGATCAAGCCCAAAGGAAAAATGGACCTTGTGCCACGTAAGCTCAAAGAGTACCAGACAGTGGAGCTTGAAAAGGACCTTCCCACAAAGCTTGCATCAGAGATGCAGAAGCTTGTCGGGACCAGCGTGAGGGTGGAAGGAGAGATAATACAGGTCAAACAAACAGCCGGCCCGACCATATTCACCATAGCCGACGAGAGTGGCCAGATATCCGCAGCTGCGTTCGAGAGCGCAGGCGAGAGGGCATATCCACATATCAATACTGATATGATAGTGTCCGGGACAGGCGATATCACCTCCCGCGGGGACAGTGTGCAGCTGGAGATCAAGAGCCTCAAGAAAGTGAGCGGGCCAAAAGAAGGAGAGATACGCAGGCGTATCGAGGCCGCTCTTGACAGAAGGGCAGAACCGCATGATATCCAGTTCATGGTAGAGAGTGAGATACTTGAGAAACTAAGGCCTTCCATGCGCCACGTTGCAAAAGAGATACGCAAGGCAATAATCACTTCCGTACCCATATTGCTTCGCCATCATGCTGATGCTGACGGAATGACTGCGGCCCTCGCCATTGAAAAAGCGATCATTCCCCTGATAAAGGAAGTGAACGGCCAGGATGGTGAATATTACTTCTATAAGAGGGCGCCTTCAAAGGCACCGTTCTATGAGATGACCGATGTTGTGCGGGATATCAGCTTCGCGCTTGAGGACACGGCGCGCCACGGACAGAAGATGCCCCTTGTCGTCAGTGTTGACAACGGCTCTTCGATAGAGAACATAGCTGCAATGAGGCAGGCCAGTGTGTACGGCATAAGGATGATAGTCGTCGACCATCATCACCCTGACAAGGAAGTTGATGAGTTCCTGATAGCGCACGTCAACCCTGCACATGTGGGCGGGGACTTCGGCATAACAGCCGGGATGCTCTGCACTGAAGTGGCACGCATGATCAACAAGAACGTGGAGAACGACATAAGGCATCTGCCTGCTGTTGCTGCTCTCGGTGACCGTTCGGAAGCTCCTGAAGCGAAGGGATACATCCAGATGGTATCCGATGAGTACAGCCTGCAGGACCTGAAGGATATGGCCCTTGCACTCGACTTTGAAGCATACTGGCTGAAGTTCAACAATGGCAAAGGTATTATTGACGATATTCTCGATTTTGGAGATAAAAAAGTACACAGGAACCTTGTGAAGGTGCTTTGCGAGCAGGCCAACGAGATGATAGAAGAGCAGATGGATGTATGCATGTCCCATGTCAAAACACAGACACTCCCCAACGGGGCGTTACTTAATGTCCTTGACGTGGAGAACTATGCCCACACATTCACCTTCCCGCCACCGGGAAAGACATCCGGGGAAGTGCACGATCGCCTGTGCCGTAAGTTTGAAGGAAAGCCGCTCATCACCCTGGGCTACGGACCGGACTTTGCGGTCATAAGGTCAAAAGGGGTCAAGATGAACATCCCGCGCATGGTAAGGGAACTCCATGAAGAGATCAAGGGCGGAGGCGTGAACGGGGGAGGGCATCTCGTGGTTGGCAGCATCAAGTTCGTAGAAGGGATGCGCACCGAAGTCCTTTCAAAACTGGCTGAGAAAATAGGTGCTGTAGAAGTAGGATGATACTTCTACACAATCCTTTATTATTTTTCTGATCCGGATCAGTCTACGCGCACAATGCGCACGAGAGAGCTTACCGGGACCTCTGAAATGGTTTCGGAGCCGCTTTTATCTACAAGCACTGCGATAGCTATGGGCTTTGCACCGGCGCTGCGAAGATGCGCCACAACATCGCTTACCGTACTCCCGCTTGTAATGACATCGTCTACAACGACACATCTTTTGCCCTTGATGCTTGCAAAGTTCCTGCTGAAGGCACCCCTCACCTGCGAATCATCGCTCTGCTCGTTGTACGAATGATAGACCGAAAGCTCCAGTCCGAGCTCATCGGCCATGAGACTTGCAAGAGGAACCCCGCTCAGGCCTATGCCCACGATCACATCTGCCTCCGCATCCGCCTGTTCCAGTGTCTCGACCACCATATCACAGAGGGCTATACCGATATGCCGGAGCCGGAAGGCACTTTTACCTATACCGCTCCAGTTAACCGAGATATCTTTGGGAGCAGGGGAAGCTTCCTCTTTCTTTGAACGCGTCAAAAGCCAGGTCACCGTATCCCTGGAAACATTGAGTTCGTCTGCTATCTGCCTTGTAACAAGCCCGTTGGCCTGCAACTCCACAGCCTTCTGGATCAATTTGTCAATATTCTTCATGTGAACCCCGCTATTATGGATAAGATTCATTGCTTCCTTATGTATGTAAGACATGTTATATTTTTCTTTTACGCTTCTTTTTCAGATCAGAACCGCACACAGGGCAGATATCCCCTGCCGGAAAGCGCCTGCGGCATCCGAAACACTCTTTTTCCCACTCAAGCACATCCCGTATCTTTTTTTGTACCACGGGCATGAACCTGATGCCAAGCACACTGGCAGTGTTCTGCACAGCATAGTCATCGGTCAGGAGGACAGCTTCATCCCCATACTCAAGGGCCTTTGCGAGTACGTCAATATCCGTTGCTGATAACTCCTCAGAGTCCCTGGTGCTCCCTGCAGCATCCATTACCTTCTGTCTCCAGACAGGGTCCGCAGACTCCACCCTTGCACCGCCTTCACATGCCAGCTCGAACCTCATGGAAGCCTCATGGCTCCTGAGCTCTCCCACCACGGCACTGACAGTGACCAGTCTGGAGGGGTCGATGTCCTTTCCCATAATAAATACTGCTGAATCGGCGATATAGATCATTGTCCAGTATAGAGATTCTGCACTGATTAACTCTTTGGGTGCCCGGAAAGAATTTCTGTACAGGAGATATAAATAAATAGAATAGTATAATTATATAAACACATGACGGATCTAAAGAGATACTCCACGGGAATACCAAACCTGGATAAAAGGTTACAGGGAGGCTATCCTGAGGGGGAAGCAGTGCTCATAACAGGGGAGCCCGGTACAGGCAAAACCATATTCGGAATACAGTTCCTCAATAGTGCATGCCTCAGCGGCAAGAAGTGCGTAATGATCGCGACAGAGGAAACACCTGAAAAGATCATGGTCCATGCAAAGCTACTGGGATTCGACCTCGAGTCTCATATTGCAGACAAAAAGCTCTCAATAATGCATTTACTGGAAATGAGGGCTGCAGATCCAGGAGCTCACGCCGGGGAAGCGCAGCCTTTTACGATCCATATGGATGATCTCAACAACTTCTCACATCTGATAGCAGACGACATTGAAGTTGTGGTCATCGACAATATGGGCACGTGCTCTATCGGCATGGAGCTTCGGACCTTCAGAGACAAGCTGGAAACACTCCTGTACCTGCTATCAAAGCAAAGAAGGACATCCATTATAATAATGGACGAAACAGCACATGAGTACACTCACAGGATCGCAGAATATTCCACTTACGGGACAATAAGGCTCCTGGTCAAGGAAAACCCCTATACGGGGAAGATGGAGCGTTTCATGTACATTCCAAAGATGAGAGGGACTAAATTGCTACTGGACCCTATAAACTATGACATAACCGAGGAAGGCATTACACTGCTGGCATCCCAGGGTAAAAAAGATAAACCTAACTGCTGATAGTCCCTTAAAGTATCCGGTACTGATAATATGGACATCAATAGATCTAAAGATATAATAGTGGAGTTTATCAGGGAAAATGTAAGGGAAGCAGGATGTAAGGGTGCTGTTGTAGGGATCAGCGGAGGTATCGATTCTGCACTGACAGCATATCTCTGCGTTGAAGCACTGGGGAAGGAAAACGTACTGGGCATCCATCTTCCGGAATTCAGCCTCACGCCTGCAGAAGATGTCCTTGACGCTACGGAAGTGGCGGACCGCCTCGGCATAGAGTTCAGGACAATAGACATATCAGGCCCCCTGAAAGCTTTCCTTGAGGCCGTGCCAGACAGCGGGCAGGCCCTGCACCATGCGAACGGCAACCTGAAGGCAAGGATACGCATGTCGATACTGTACTACTATGCGAATACAAGGAACATGATGGTCGTCGGCACAGGCAACAAGACAGAACTCCTGCTGGGTTATTTCACGAAGTATGGTGATGGCGGGGTCGACATTGAGCCCATAGGTGACCTTTACAAGACCGAGGTAAGGGCAATGTCAGAGCTTGCCGGAGTTCCCCGGGCGATCATTGACAAGGCGCCTTCAGCAGGTTTGTGGGCCGGACAGACAGATGAGGGTGAACTTGGCATCACCTACGACGTTGTGGACAGGTTCCTTGCAATGCTGCTGGAAGGAGAAAAGCCGCAGGTTGCCCAGAATACACTGTGCATGACACCGGAGCAGCGGGATTCGGTACTTGCACGTGTCGGTGCCAATATCCATAAAAGAAAAGCCCCCCCTCTGCCAGAGCTGGATTCACTGAGGAGACCATATATTACGGTATGATCATCTGCCGGGGAAAAGAGAGGCCTCCGAATGCTCAAACCTTATCAGGGGCTTGGCAAGATGCCGCCGGGCACACGGGGGAACCTCGTAGAACCCGGTCATTATGTTCCTCTCCAGCATTATATGCTCGGCCTCAGAGGCTGCAGTCGCACATTTCCTGCACCTGTAACCCTGGCCGAGGCCTGCGGACTTCATTCGTTTCCCACACGACGGGCAGATAGGATTATTTATTTCGAACACGGGAGCAAGGGATAAGATCCGGATCTTCTCTATATTAAGAGTGTTTTCCATTACACTGCCATACACAATGACCCTGTCCCCGGATACAAGCCTGCGGATAACTTCCCTGAAGTTCTTGGTGGGCTCAAAGGCTGCGCAATCTATTGTTTTCCCGGTGTCGTCCTTCAATACGAAAACAGAGTGTCCGCCCCTGAACGTATGCGCCGGGGCTGCTACGGTCCCCTCCAGGATATAGGAATGCATTTCCCGCACTTCGTCAACGTTCTTTGCTGGCAGAAGATGCATATCTGTTCCCTGGTTCGTTCTGTAAATGCATGAGCGTTCAAATTCCTCCGAGCGGACCATCCCTGCAGCTTTTTCCACGGCGGACCTGGTATTTCCCCTGATGCCGTACAGTACAGGGTCCGGGGATCTTGGCACACAGACAACCAGTTCGTTGAACCTGTCGACGGAGTCCCATGTTTCAGGATACGTGTTCAGGTCTGCCTCAAAGAGCGAGCCACTATCCACAAGGCGCTTGGTTCCGCATACAGCGCTCTTCCTGTAGGTAAGGAATTCGTATGTGTGCTCCCATTCCTTGTCAAGCATAGCGCCGCAGGCTGCGAGAGCACCGATAAGACCGCGTCCGTTCTTGAAAGCCCTGAATGTAAGCCCCAGCTCCTCTGCAAGCGACTTTGCCTCGTCTATGGTTATGACATCTTTTACAGCTCTCATGAAAAAGGCTGCCAGCAAGGGTTTCGCTTTTACGGAATCATCCTCCGTGATGAATACCACGCCGGGATTGGTGTTCTCACACTCCATCCGGGCAAGTGAGGAGACCCTTGAGACCACATGCTCGATGGCTTTTTCGGGTGCATTGAACGTAAAGCACAGCGCTATTGAAGCGTTCCCTCGGGTCTTGTAGGGAATCGTAGGATTCAGGCGGACAAGCAGGGGATCACACACAGGACTGCCAAAAGCACAGAGCTCATCCATCAGCAGGGCTCCCAGATATGTCGTGCACATCCCTTCCCGGGAATCAGTATCATCTATTCCGATAATCATTCTTTTACAGGCTGCATTCATCGAACCGATACCCCATACTCATGCCTATGATTAAACTATTCCGCATGATGTTGCATTTTACACTATCGTCCCTGCGTTACCGCACAAAGATACATATATATAGGCATGCAAACAAAGACTAATCCGTAATGACAAAAGAGATCCTAATACGTCAGATAGTCGATGTATTGCAACAGGCAGGTTTTGTTGTTTCAAAACGCTGCAATATCCGGCCCCGAAGTTTTGATCTCGCCGCCCGGAATGCTGAAACTCTCCTTTTCTGCAAGGTACTGTATAATATTGACGGCCTGAATGAAGAGACAGCAAGGGAGATGAGAGGTCTTGCACGCTGTCTGGGCGGGTCTGCCCTGCTCGTGGGAGCAAAGACAAGGGACCAGTTGCTTGAAGACAGCGTTGTTTACATGCGCTATGGCATACCTGCGATCAACGTCCAGACACTTTCCGATTATTTTATTGAGAACGTACCCCCGCTTGTCTCAGCCTCGCCGGGAGGACTCTATGTTTCCATCGATGGTGACGTGCTCAAGGAAGCTCGCCAGCGCACTTCCATGTCACTTGGATCTCTGGCGTCACAGCTTGGCGTTTCCCGCAGGACCATCAGTAAATATGAGGACGGAGGAATGGATGCTTCCATCGATATCGTTCTCCATCTTGAAGAACTGCTTGACGTGGCCCTGGCCAGATCTATCGACCTGCTGCAGTGCTTTGAAAAGCATAAGGGGATGAATATCCCTGCTGAACCGGAAACAAAAGTGGAAAAGCACACTCCTGATGACGGGATACTAAATATGCTGCATGCTCTTGGATACCAGGTGATGTCCACAACCCAGGCGCCGTTCAAAGCGATCTCAAAAGACACTTCAGACATCCTACTTACGGGGATCAGCAGTTACAGCAGTGCAATGATAAAGCGTGCCGATCTCATGAGCAGTATTTCCTGCGTAACCATGACAAAATCAGTGTTCATCATCAACGGGGAAACTAAATCACAGAACGTTGAGAACACAGTCCTTATCGAGAAGAGAGAGCTTGATAAATTATCAGGAAGAGAGGAGCTCTCGGAACTCATAGACGAAAGGACAAAAAGGCATATCCCAAAACCCTAATATACAGAAATCCCTTTAAGAGTAGCAATGACTACGAACATCGCAGTACTTGTTTCCGGAAGGGGCTCTAACCTGCAATCCATTATTGATAATGTGGGGAGCGGGAATATCCGGAATGCAAAGATATCCGTGGTCATCAGCGATGTCAAAGATGCATTTGCTCTTGAGCGTGCACGCAGACACGGGATCTCAGCTATATATATAAACCCCCGCTCCTTTGTGGACAAAAATGCATACGAGCAGGAGATGCTGAAAACCCTGGGCCGGTATGATATCGGACTGATACTCCTTGCGGGCTATATGCGGATAGTGGGCAGGGAGGTCATTGAGGCCTACCGTAATAAGATCATTAATATACATCCTGCGTTGCTCCCCTCTTTCATGGGACTGCATGCCCAGAAGCAGGCTTTTGACTACGGTGTGAAAATATCAGGATGCACTGTGCACTTTGTGGATGAGGGCATGGATACTGGACCTATAATACTCCAGAGATGCGTGCCGGTCCTTGAAGGAGACACAGCAGATACGCTTGCAGCGCGTATCCTTGAGCAGGAACATCAGATATTTCCTGAGGCTGTAAAGCTTTTCGTTGAGGGTAAGCTTAAAGTGGAAGGCAGGGTTGTAATACGCACGTAAGATCACATTATTCCTTAATTTAATTATTAGTACTAGTCTAACGGTTGATAACAATGTCATATATCTCGGAAGTTGACCCAGAGATCGCCGAAGCCCTCAGGCTTGAAGCGAACCGCCAGGATTACAAGCTGAACCTTATCGCCTCGGAGAACTATGCAAGTCGTGCAGTCATGGAAGCGCAAGGCTCCGTAATGACGAACAAGTATGCAGAAGGTTATTCAGGCAAGCGCTACTATGGAGGGTGCGACTATGTTGATGTTGCAGAAGACCTTGCTATCCAGAGGGCAAAGAAGATATTCGGCGCCGAACACGTTAACGTCCAGCCTCATTCAGGCTCCGGTGCCAACATGGCGGTCTATTTTTCGGTCCTGCAACTGGGCGACACGATCATGTCCATGGATCTCACACACGGCGGCCACCTTTCACATGGCAGCCCGGTGAACTTCGCGGGCCAGCTGTATAAGATAGTCCCATACGGGGTGGACAGGGGAACCGGAGCTCTTGACTACGATGCTCTTATGGACATGGCAAAGGCGAACAGGCCAAAGATGATCGTATGCGGTGCATCAGCATACTCCAGGACCCTTGACTTCAAGAGGTTCAGGGAAATAGCGGATGAAGTGGATGCATACCTGCTAGCGGATATTGCCCATATCGCAGGTCTTGTCGCGGCAGGAGCACACCCAAGCCCTGTCCCATACTGTGATTTCGTGACCACCACCACCCACAAGACCCTCAGGGGCCCCAGGGGTGGAATGGTAATGTGCAGGGAGGAATACGCAAAGAGTGTCGCCAAGGCAGTGTTCCCCGGACTTCAGGGCGGGCCGCTCATGCATGTCATTGCCGCAAAGGCCGTGGCATTCAAAGAGGCCATGGGAGAGCAGTTCAAGAAGGACCAGTTCCAGACCGTGAGCAATGCTAAGACGCTCTCAGAGGAGCTTCAGATAAACGGCTTTGACATAGTTTCAGGCGGCACTGACAACCATGTGATGCTGGTAGACCTTAATAAGTTCAACATCACCGGAAAGGAAGCCGAGGCGGCAATGAGCAAGGCGGGTATCATCCTTAACAAGAACACCATTCCCTTTGAGACCAGGAGCCCGTTCATCACAAGCGGTATAAGGATAGGCACTCCGGCAACCACTACAAGGGGCATGAAGGAAAAGGAAATGAAAGAGATCGCCGGCTACATCAAGACTGTGATCGACAATCTTGGCAACGAGACTGTGCTCAACAGTGTCAATTCTGATGTGGAACAGCTCTGCAGCAATTTCCCGATATACAAATAAAGATGCTCCGCAAAGCATGACGGGTGTTTACAATGGCAGATGAGAAGTATGATCCCAGAAGGATAGACGGAAAGAGCCTGGCAGGCAAAGTGGAAGCGCAGGTCAGGCAGGGAGTCGAGAAGCTCAAAAGAGAGAAGAATGTGGCTCCCGGTCTTGCAACCATACTTGTGGGAGAGGACCCCGCTTCAAAGATGTATGTCCGCCTGAAGCACAAGGCCTGTGAAAGGGTCGGGATACTTGCTGAAGACCACGATCTGCCCGCAACCACAACTCAGGAAGAGCTTATGAGGGTCATCAGGGAACTGAACTCAAGGAAAGATGTGCATGGCATACTGTTACAGCTTCCCCTGCCAGGACACCTTGATGCAAAGGCTGCAATGCTGGCCATAGACCCTGCCAAGGATGCGGACGGTTTCCATCCCTGCAATATGGGAAAGCTTCTCATAGGCGAGGAAGGACTCGTCCCCTGCACACCTAAAGGGGTCATCAGGGCACTGGAAGAGTACCATGTAGCTATCCAGGGAAAACATGCAGTTGTCGTAGGGCACAGTAATGTCGTGGGAAAGCCCATGGCTGCAATGCTGATCAACCGCAATGCTACGGTCTCGGTCTGCCATGTGTTCACGGATGATCTGAAAAAGTACACGCAGGATGCCGATATTCTCGTTGTGGGTACAGGCGTGAAGCACCTCATCAGGGAAGATATGGTAAAGGAAGGCGCGGTCATCTTCGATGTGGGCATCACCGAAGAGAATGGCAAGGTTTACGGGGATGTTGATTATGATAATGTTGTCAGGAAAGCTTCTCTCATCACCCCTGTTCCCGGCGGTGTCGGGCCCATGACAATAGCCATACTACTGGAGCATGTGCTTACGGCAGCAAGGAATGCCTGATAAGCACTCTTATATACTTTTATATTTTAGTAGCCAATGTCCTTTTATCTAGTGGCGGATCGATCATGCCAGGTTGAACTATGGTTGTTGACGTTGATATATGCGGCTTGAAGATAGGAGATGAACATCCCGTCAGATTGATGGGTGCCATCAACCTGAGCAAGGAGTCCTTCTACAAGGGTTCTGTGGTAAGTACTGATTCTCTTCTTGATGTTGCCCAAAAGATGGTTGACGACGGTGCAACGATAATAGATATAGGGGCCCGCTCAACATGGCCTCTTGCAAAACCCCTTGTCAGTAAAGAAGAGGAGTTGCAGCGCATGCTGCCTGCCCTGGAGATACTTAGGGATAACGTGGATGCGCTTATCTCCGTGGATACGGTCTATGCTGATGTTGCAGAAAGCTCCTTGACGCATGGAGCGGATATCGTCAACGATGTGTCGGGATTCACCGCTGATGCGCGTATGGCCGATGTCGTGGCAGATCATGCCTGCCCGGCTGTTGTGATGGCGTCCAGGGAGATCCCGGGTGACCCTATAGGCATGGATGCTATCATGGAATCCCTTGCATCCATCATTGCCAGGGCCGGTTCAAAAGGAGTGGACACGGATAAAATGATACTGGACCCTGCTATTGGAAAATGGGTCCCGGAAAAGGACCCTATATATGATTTTGAGACAATGGACCAGTTCGAGAGTCTGAAAGTGTTCCGCAAACCGCTGCTTGCTGCAATATCCAGGAAATCCTGTATCGATGCGGTGCTGCACAAGCCTGCAGGTGACAGGCTCTATGGCAGCCTTGCGGCTACGGCCATTGTTGTACACAAAGGGGCGCATATCATCAGGACCCACGACGTCCCGGAAACCAGGGATGTTGTCGAGGTTGCAAGGGCGATGAGAAGCAGACAGTCCTTTGTGAAAAAAGACAGCTTTGAGGTTTCCGTTATAGATATAACTCATCCTGATGATGCTGAATATCTTATGAAGGGGATCGGCGTCACCGGCAGCGGTGCCAGGGTAATGAAAAATAAGACCGTGAGCAAGGTCATACATGTGAAAAACATCACTACCACCGAGGCCCTTATCATCAAGCAGGAGATGCTGGCCCGGGGAGGGGATGCCGCTCTTGAGCGTGATGCTGTGTCCCATGAGACCGATAAGACAGATGTGCTCATAATAGGCACACTTCTCCAGTTCGAGAAACTTGTCCGCAAGCTCTCATACCAGGCACGCAAGCTTCCACTTATCGCAGAGATGATAGCAGAGGCCCTGGAACAGGACATGGATGCGGAATACCGTTATCAGAGGGAGCTATGATAATCTCATCTGCGAAGCCTTTTGAAGAGATACTGGAACTGCTTGAGGGCGAGGACGATATATTTATAATGGGCTGCAATGCCTGCGCTGCAAAGCTGCATGTCGGCGGCGAGCCGGAGGTTATTAACATGAAGCAGCGCCTGGAAAGGGCAGGGAAGCATGTGGCAGGATGGATGATACCAAGTGCAGCCTGCAGCGTGGCATCCTTTGATGCGCTGGTTGAAAAGAACCCTGCCCTGAAGGAGGCAAAAGTGATCCTTGTCATGGCATGTGGAAGCGGGGTTTCCACCGTGTCCAGGGTGACAGACCTGCCGGTCTATCCATCGAACAACACGGATTCCCTGGGAGGACGCCTGCATGGAGAAGTGCTCCCGGAACTCTGTGCCATGTGCGGGAACTGTACGGTCTACTATTTCGGCGGTATATGCCCCAGAGGACAGTGTCCCAAACAACTCATCAACGGCCCCTGTGGAGGCTCTGTTGACGGGAAATGCGAAACAGATGCGGCTAAGGACTGCGTGTGGGAACGGATCTACCTGAGACTTGAGAGGATGGGCAGGCTGGACCTGCTGGAAAAGATATGGGAATGTGAAGAGAGCACAGGATAGGGATCATCCTGAACAGATTTCCCGTCTGCACCGGTGCTGGTCCTGTTTTACTATCGATCGGGATACTGCCCAACACACTACTCAAGCATTGCGATGATTTTAAAAGCCAGACTCGCATATATCCCACGATGCCCCGGGCCTTCAAAGATAAACTCCTGTCGGACGATTTTCTTGTAACAGCCGAGATCACCCCTCCTAAAGGGACGGACCTGAGCGGCGCTCTTGAAGATGCGGAGATACTCAGGGGGCTTGCGGATGCGCTCAATGTCACCGACAACCAGCGGGCGGTCATGAGGATGAGCCCTCTTGCAGTCAGCAGGGCACTGCTGGACAGAGGACATGATGTCATCATGCAGCTGACATGTAGGGACCGTAACAGGCTGGCGCTCCAATCGGACGTGCTCGCAGCCTACTCACTGGGTGTAAGGAACATATGTGTGATGTCGGGAGATCATACTACCAAAGGAGATCATCCCCGGGCCAAACCGGTCTTTGATATTGACTCCGTACAGCTTCTGGGTGCGCTCCGGAAAATGAAAGAGGGTTTCGACCTGTCGGGAAACAATATAGGCGGCCTTCCCGGCATGACAGTGGGGGCGGTATCCAACGCAGATCCATCTAAACCTCTACAGATGCTGAAACTAAGGAAAAAGATAAGGATGGGCGCCGAATTTGTGCAGACCCAGGCCGTATATGATACAGGCCGGTTCGAGGTGTTCATGGAGCAGATCAGCGATCTGGATGTCCCTGTCATTGCAGGGGTGATCCCTCTCAGGTCTGTAAAAATGGCAAGGTTCATGAACGGGAACATACCCGGGATCAATGTGCCTCAGGAAATGATCGAATGCATGGAAAATGCAGATGACCCTGGCAGGGAAGGACTTTCAATATGCGCACAGACCATACGGGACCTCAGGGGACTGTGCCGGGGCGTTCATGTGATGCCGATCGGGAAGCATAGCAGGACACCTGAATTATTAGAGATGGCAGGGATCAGGAAGGGATGATGATATCAAAAACGCAGGTAGAGAATGCAAAAGACGGGGTCCTGACCTCTGAGATGCAATATGTTGCAGAGACTGAGGGACTTGATGGCCAACTCGTGATCGAAAGAGTTGCCAGTGGCAGTCTTGTAATAATGACACGCAGAGGATGTCCTCCTGTTGCTATAGGCAAGGGTGCACGTACAAAAATAAATGTGAACCTCGGAACATCTTCAGCTTCTATCGACCCTGCCTCCGAGCTTGAGAAGGTAAGGGTTGCCGGGAAGTACGGGGCAGACACTATCACAGACCTGTCCATGGGAGGAGATATCTCCGAAATAAGGAGAATGGTGTTTGGGAACACACAGCTCCCGATCACCACGGTGCCGATATATCAGACGATCGTTGAGTGCGGAATGAACGACACGACCACGGATGATATCTTCTCATATCTCCGGGAACATGTGGAGGAAGGAGTTAGTTCCGTTCTGCTCCATTGCGTTGACAGGGATATGCTTGAGCAGCTCAAAGGCTCCGGCAGGGTCATGGGCATGGTTTCCAAAGGCGGCTCCTTTACAAGTACTTTCATGCTGCTGAATGATTGTGAAAATCCGTTTATAGAGCACTTTGAGGAGCTTGCCGGGATACTAAAGAAGAATGACGTGGTCCTCTCCCTCGGGAACACCATGAGGAGCGGGTGTGTTCATGACCTGCAGGATAAGGCACAGATCATGGAAGCCGGAAGGAACGCAGACCTTGCAAGAAAGGCAAACGAGATAGGTATTCAGGTCATCATCAATGGCATGGGAGGACATATACCGGCCTCCGGTATCCCTGCAAGCGTCAGGTTCTACAAGGAAATCTCGGACTTCCCCCTTTTTGTCGCAGGCCCGCTTCCTACTGATATCGCTGTGGGTTACGATCATATCGCAGGAGCAGTGGGAGCAAGTCTTGCAAGCGGTGCAGGAGCCGATTACCTATGCTACATCACTCCTGCAGAACATCTCTCCTTACCAAATCCGCAGCAGGTGAAGGAAGGCCTTATCGCATTCAGGATAGCGGCACATATCGGGGATTCCATGAAGTACGGACTTGATGACCGGGACCTGATGCTTGCCAAAAAGAGGGCAGCCTTTGACTGGATGGGGCAGGCAGAACTTGCTTTAGACCCGGACCGCCCGGAGCAGATCTGCCCACAGCAGGATGGGCCTTGCTCCATGTGCGGAGATTATTGCGCGATAAAGATCATGAAAGACTACCTGTCAGGAGATAACTGAATGCCTGCAGACCATCTCTCCCTCCAGATGTTCGGCATAAGGACACCGCTTATAATGCCAGGGGACAATATAGCACAGATCATTATGGATTCCCTTGAAAAACAGGGATTACAGTTCCGGGACGATGATATCCTCGTTATTGCAGAGTCACCGGTTGCCACTTCAGAGCACCGGCTGGTTTCCCTTAGTGATGTGAAGCCTTCTGAAAGGGCACTAGAGCTTGCTGCAAAGTACCAGCTCGACCCGCAGGAGATGGAGCTTATCCTGCAGGAATGCGATGAGGTGTTCGGAGGAGTGCCCGGTGCTGCACTGACCATTACAAAAGGAACACTTGCACCCAATGCAGGCATAGACGGCTCCAACGCACCTGAAGGCTATGTGGTGCTCCTGCCAGCAAACGCCCAGGAGAGTGCAGCAAGGATCCGCAAGTACATACAGGGCCGGTGCAACTGCCATATAGGAGTTATCATTGGCGACAGCCGTACCCAGCCACTCAGGCTCGGATGCGTGGGTATCGCTATCGGGACATCAGGCATCGTGCCGGTGGAGGATGCCAGGGGCACATTTGACCTCTTTGGCAAGGAGCTGAAGATCACACGCAAGGCAGTAGCTGATAATCTGGTCTCAGCCGCCCAGCTGCTCATGGGAGAGGCAGGGGAAAGCGTGCCCGCAGTGTTGGTAAGAGGTGCGCCGGTCAAGGTCATCGAAGGCGATATGGAGATGCCTCTGTTCACAAGGGACGAGTGCATGTATTATAGTAACATCAGGAAGGCATAGAGATCCATTTTTTTCTCTTTCAGGCTGCTTCATGGCTATAGGAATATATAGAGACCTTACGTTCAACGGAACGTATATGATCTTCTATAAGACCTGATCTATATGTGTGCCTACATATTTTATTGGTACAAAGTACAAATTCTTAGTAGCCAAAATCAATCTTGATTCAATGGATATGAATCAAGGTTGGACAAAAGTATGCAAAGAAAAAGAATTCTTTTTATCATGGCCCTTGCAATAATAGGGATAATGCTTGTAGGAAGCATGGCTTCTGCCATTTCTGGAAAAGATCAGAAGGATGTAAAAGGTGACAAGCCTTCAACTCGTGCAAACTCAGAGATAAAAAATGTGATCATAATGGTACCTGACGGTTGCTCCCAGAGTGTCCAGACACTGGCACGCTTGTACAGCGAGGACGAGCTGCAACTTGATAGTATGGTCACCGGGATGGTTTCCACCTATATGAGTGACTCAGTTATCACAGACTCTGCTTCTGCTGCAACTGCTTTTTCTACAGGGTACAAGACTACTGACGGTTTCCTAAGCGTGGGTCCAAGGAGTGACACTCTTTTAAGCACTATCGACACGGACACGGCGGCTGAACCTTATGTGCCTCTTGCAACTGTTTTGGAAGGTGCCAGGCTGGAAGGAAAAGCCACAGGACTTGTAGCTACTTCTGAAATACCGCACGCTACTCCTGCAGC
>DANZ01000069.1:0-446 GCA_002501695.1 Methanolobus sp. UBA474
GGGGACACGGCTGTCAGGGCTCTCAAGGGTGTTTCATTTGAGATCGGTAAAGGGGAATTTGTAGCAATAATGGGTGCATCAGGAAGCGGGAAGACAACCCTGTTAAGGATACTGGCATTACTGGATGACGCAACAGGCGGGGAATATACGATCCGGGGATTAAAGGTTTCAAGCCTGCCTGAAGCGGAAAGAAGTTATTACCGGTTGACGCAGGTGGGCTACATCTTTCAGGATTACGCACTTATCAGTGAGATGAGTGCCGCAGAAAATGTGTATATGCTTTCCATGATGGAAGGAAGATCAAAGAAAGAATCTTATAAGACCGCTCTTGAAGCACTGGATAAGGTCGGGCTGAAAGGAAAACACGACAGGGTTCCCGATGAATTGTCCGGCGGAGAAAAACAAAGAGTAGCCATCGCAAGAGCAATTGCAAAAAAACCGGACAT
>DANZ01000069.1:455-44451 GCA_002501695.1 Methanolobus sp. UBA474
ATTGTGATGGTAACGCATGAGACCTGGCATACTGATTATGTTGACAGGGTGATCACCTTCAAAGACGGAAGTTTACTTAGTGATGAGAAAAAAGTCAAAGAGTGAAGAATACTAAGTGATTATCGGAAGAGTAAAGCCAGATTAGCCTCCTTCAGGGATAAAAGGCCTCCGGTATTTTTAGAAGTGCGTATACCTCTAAGCAAAAGCGTTATATCCATCCGGTTAATCTATTCAGCCTCATACTTTTTGGGAAACGAAGACTCAGTCGGTGAAAACGGATCATTATGGAAAACGTGGGTATAAGCGCAGCAGTCAAAAAGGCAGTTCGTTATGATATTGTGCAGAGCATCCTCAGGCACTACGAATGCCCCCCGACATGCCAGGCTCATTGCTGCAGCAAGGGGCAGATACACATGTTCGAGGACGAGATGAAAGTACTGTCGTCCCTCGATCCCGCACGGGCGGGGAAGATCACCGGTGATACTAATTCGCCCAGCCTTTATCTGATGCAGGCTCCCTGTTCCTTCCTTAACGACTCCGGCAGATGCCACGTATATGAAAGAAGGCCTACGGTCTGCGGCCTGTATCCCTTCAAGGTTAATACTTCGGGCATCTCCATCGGATTGCAGCCATGCCCTGTAGGATTTTTGATAATCAGGGATTTTGCTCTGTGGATGATGGACACCATCTCAAAAGCGGATCTCTCGGAGGAAGCAAGGTCCAGGATGGCCGATGATTGGCAGAAGGATGTTGAATCCTATGCACTGGAACTTTCGGGATTCCATATAAAACCTGTTCTCATGGAAATGCAGATACCTTATGATGACCTTGAGATGTTATCTATGTTCCTGGGCTCAAGGAATCATGGAAAATAAAAGAATGCACAATAGTTCCTCTTGAATACTGATTTGCATCTGCAATGTACGAGAATATCGCTTTTGACCTGCAGAGGGTGGTTTTAAATAGTTGCGGATTCCTCTTTTCTTTGGGGAAAAGTGTTGTATTACGGACTTTGTACCCCAGGGAGTGAAAGAATAACAGTTGGCGAAATAATGTCCAAAGACCCTGTATTCGTCAGGGGGGACGGCTATATGACCCATGCCCGGCAGCTTGTACGGGATAATTTTATCAGGGGTCTTCCTGTGGTGGACGAAGGGAATAAAGTGTTGGGTCTCCTTACAGATCAGGATGTGCTTAACATTCATTCCAGTAAGTCCAATGTGACTGTCAAAGGTTACATCCGCGAGTCACCCTTGGTTACACCGGATACGGATATCCTGAAGGCTGCCAGACTGCTGCTTGATGCAAAGCAGCATCATGTACCGGTGGTCGCTTCGGCTTCCGACAGGACCCTTGTAGGAATATTGAGCGATGCAGACCTGCTGCGCCACATCCAGCCGACAAAGATGTCTCCGGGAACCGTTGAGAAGATAATGACCACTAATGTCAAGACCGCATATCCTGATGACAGCATTTCCCGTATATGGGAGAACATGCTCGATTGGGATTACACAGGTATTCCTGTGGTGTCCCATAAAAAAGAAGTACTTGGTATTGTTACCAGGATCGATATCATTAAAGCCGGTTATGCCCGGATAGGTACCACCAATACGCAAGGCCGGAGTTCGGGAGGTTCGCTGAAAGTGGAGAAGGTCATGTCCACTCCTTTGTATTCATTACCTCCGACAGCATCTGTAAGTGAGGCCATCGGGGAACTGCTTCATAATAACATCGGCAGGATAAGCGTTACCAACGGGGGCAAATTAGTGGGTATTGTGGACAGGCATGATCTGCTGAGTGCATGTTTGGCAGGAATGGGTTTATGATGCCTCCGGGCTGACTGTCCGGGGTAGCATATATTGAAAGACTTCACATTTCATTCCCATCTTATTTTCTTCAGTGGGCACAAAAGCATTCAAAAGTATGGTGATAATTTGATTACAAGGGATAAGACAAATTTTACAGAGAACGATGCAAGAGTGCGGGAAAAACTTCATTCCAATGACAGGCCTGTCCAGCAAAAAGGCTCAGCATTGTACAACAGCAGCCGTATGATAAGGACCGGGCCTGTTGACTTTGATGAAAGGATAGCAATACATGAAGGCGGTATCATGGCGGTTGCAAGCAGGGAGGCTGTAACTATGCCACCTACCACAAGTATCATAAATGCCATCCGGACCATGACCCAGAACGGCTTCAGGCGCATACCCGTGACAGATGCCGGCACAAACAGACTGGAAGGCATCGTGACATCTGTGGATATAATCGATTTTCTGGGGGGCGGAAGCAAGAACCTGCTAGTTGAAGAGCATTACAGGGGAAATCTGCTGGCAGCGATCAATTCCCCGGTTCGTGAGATCATGCAGGAGGATGTTGTCAGCATACGGGATAATGCTGATATCGGGGATGCAATAAAACTGATGCTGGAGCATAATACAAGCGGGCTGCCCATAGTTGACAGCGGGAACCGGGTCGTGGCAATCTGCACCGAAAAGGACCTTATAAGATTTGCAGCAGGTATCACCTCGACTGAGACGGTCTCCCAGTATATGAGCAGGAAAGTAAAGACCACTCCTCCTGATACAACCATCGGCGAAGCTGCAAGGATAATGATAGAGAATGGATTCAGGAGGATTCCCCTGGTCAACAATGGAAAGATCATAGGCATGGTCACAGCATCTGACATAATGCATTTTCTGGGTAAAGGCAGCGCCTTTGACAAGCTCACAACAGGCAACATTCACGAAGCACTCGATGAACCTGTCCTCTCTCTTGTATCAAAGGGAGTGGTAAAGGTAAGTCCGGACAAGGATATGGGTAAAGCAGCGCAGATAATGATAGAGAACAACATCGGCTCGCTGCCTGTAATGGAAGGTGACTTCCTTGTAGGGATAATCACCGAGAGGGACTTCCTCAGGTCGATATCGGAATAAAGAAGATAATGGATGCCACATATGCATCATTACCTTCATATTCTGTTTTTGATCTAGGTATCAGCTCTGTAAACCCTGCCCGGTCAGATTCGTCATGTATATGTCAGGGTATCTGTTACGCATGTCCACCCATACTACCGTTTCTTCGTATATTGCCGGATATTCCTGTGAGAACTCACTTGCAGTTATCTGTTTCTCTTCCCGGGAAGAGATATTGTACATATAGATATCCGAGTTCCATTGCAGTTCTTCCAATATTGGGTTTATATCTGTTGCTTCTGCATGGTTCCTGTAGTCTTCCCATACTATGCTGTCTCTGTATATTGCGGGAAGCAGCTGATTGGATCCGTCAGTTGTTATCTGTGTCTCCTCTCCTGAAGTAAGATCGTACATATAGATATCCACATTCCACTGCATCCAGTCATCAGGTGTCAGGTTTGAGTTGCGCATATCTGTCCAGACTATCCTGTCTTCATAAATGGCCGGCCCTTCCTGCCATGATTCGTTTACTGTTACCTGCTTTTCCTCTCCTGATGACAGGTCATACATGTAAATATCTGCATTAAAAAGCAGCAGATCCTGTAATCCCAGGTTCATGTCCTCCTCTGTCAGGTTCACATTGCGGGCATCTGTCCATGCTATAATGTCCCCGTATATTACCGGATCTATTTGAGGCGCCCCATTGGATGTTATCTGTATCTCCTCGCCAGATGTGATATTGTACATATATATGTCCGCGTTCCCTTTACGTGTATCTTCCCATACGACCCGGTCATCGTAGATAGCCGGATACCACTGATCTGATCTATTGTCCGTCAGTTGTATCTCCTCTCCTGAGGTCAGATCGTACATGTAGATATCTGCATTCCCGTTACGCATGTCTGTCCAGACTATCCGGTTCCCGTATATCGCAGGACCTATCTGCAGTGATACATTTGCGGTTATCTGCACCTCCTCTTCCAGAGATGTATTGTACATGTAGATATCCGCATTCCATATGAATGACTCATCCGGCGTTGTATTTGCATTGCGCCAGTCAGTCCACACAACCCTGTCTGCATATATTGCCGGATCGTTCTGGTCAGATTCTTCAGTCGTTATTGGGATATCGGTGCTTTCTGTCTGTGCCGCAACACTGCCTGTGGCAATCAAAAGCAAAAAGGTCCAAAAACAGATAGCAGTCTTTATTTTAATACTCATTTAATGATCTCCCCGTCGATAAGGTTTCCCACACTGGATATAATTTAACTATCTTGATTTATAGCCTTTATCACTTTTGAATCAATGTTTATAATCTGGGATATGCGGTAGCAAAAACATACGCTACATCCTGTGTAATTTCGATTGCAGGGAAATAAATATTCCCTGTTATCCGCAAGGTTTTAAAACAATAACCAATTATAGGAATTGTTAGAGTTTTAGCAGGAGGTGTGCTCATTCTCAACGTACCACCCCCCATTCCCACACCCTATTTTGAAGACACACCTCTGCTACTAACCATGGGGACCGGTTTCTATGGGAAAAGATATCATCCTGTGGATATATTTCTAATATAAAAATATATAAACACCAAAGCCTTAATAGGCTAAACGTTTTAAAAAAGGTACTTTTATGCTTACGGAACCGCCTGATGGAAAGAAGAACGGGACCGCACTGAATGATTTCACAGGGCGGCTGAAACACACATTCCTGAACCGGACCATACTATTGTTCGTATTCCTGAGCACGGTGATGGCAGGTATTCTGTTCGCCAACCAGCAGGATCTGATCAGCGTCCCTCAGGCTATCATGGAATATGTGGAACTGGTCATTACTATTTTCCTGTCCTATGCACTGGCATCTGTCGCTGCCAGGTTAACGGTCAATAGTATTATAAACTTCTTTGGAGATGCTTTTGAACCTGAACAGAAGATATTGTTAACGAAAGCATACATCGGGCTGCTTTACTCCATAGCGACTGTTTTTATCTTTGTGCAGCTGGGTATCACAGTGCAGAACCTCGCTATCTTCTTCGGTCTGATAGCAACAGGTTTTGCATTTGCTATAAGGGATGTCATACTGTCATATATTGCATGGTTCATTCTGCTAACTAAAAAGCCTTTCAAGATTGGCGATCACATAAAGATCGAAGGGGTGGAAGGGCTTGTTAAGCATATAGGGATGTTCTATGTGCTGCTGGATGATTCTCCTGAGACCTATGAGGATTTCTATAAGATACCCAATAAGATGTTCCTGGAGAAGCCTATCCGCAATTATGGAAATAACAGGTTTAGAAGTGAATTTGACCTGTACCTGGAAAAAATGCCGGTTGATATCGGGAAGGTGCTTCCTGACCTGGATGGGCTGCTGGAAAGGATTGCTGATGAGGTCAGTAAAACGGCATCAACAAGGGTGATCACAAGGGTGGATTCAGACAAGGACGGTATGAAGATAAAGGTCCGCTACAGATCTACGTATAAAGAGCGGGATATTATTCGGGACAGGGTGCTAAGGATCATGTTCAGGGAGATATATAACCTTTCGAAAGAACAGCCGATCACTGACGATAGTTAGAACCGTAAAACTGCCCGGCAATCTGTGACCCTGAAGAAGGCGTATATTCAAACCCAAAATGCTCAACTTCACCGGGGTCCAGTCCGACATCAGAGAACATTTTTATAAAAATGCTCCTGTAATCTGCTTCAGGCATCTCTGCTCCTACTGCAAGCCGGACCTGGATATTGATGCCGCCTCTGGGGTCCACCTGTATGACATGATCATTCCCGCTTTCCCGATGGATTATTTTTGAATTCTGGACAATATAATTGATACTTCCGGTCACCCTTCCATCTTCGTGAAAAACCTGCCGGATAGAACCGTTACCAGTAGTCTCTGTAAAGTTAAACCTGCCACCCCTGCTTTTCATATCCGTATATATTGAATTAAAATCAGGTGGCTGCGCAACTATGATTGTGGCATCGGTGCTGCCTTCTTCCTTTATATTATCCTTTAACTGGTCAAGATATGTTCGTGCCGTTATGTCACTGCCGCCGAAAATAGCTTTGAGACCGCCAATTGCCATTTCATCATCCGGCAGGTGCTCTGTTTCAAATAACGTGAAGGATGGACTCTGTCGGCTCTCGTTAAAGAAACTGACAACCGTTGATCCGTTTTCAAATCTCGCTTCCATATACACATGTTCCGAAAAGTAGTAATCCACAGAGCTTACCCAGAAATCGTTTCCCAAATATGCCCTGACCTGTGAGACCCTGGGTGACCAGAGACCTGTTGCTTCACTTATATCGGAATCGAGATAATTAGGCCCTTTTACGATATATCCTGCCTGCCTTGCATTTGACAATATCTGGGCATAATCTATATTTCCCAGATTTCGTCCTTCGCTATAATAGGATGCATTATCCGTGGATATCAGTGCAAAGGCAAACGAAGCATATACCACTCCTGCCAGCCCTGCCAGCAAAAACAGGGTTATCTGACTCTTTTTTTGAAGGGTCAGGTCTCTTTTCATCCACAGACATAACATCAACCAGGCGAAAATGGTCCCGGATACAATTACAGACAGGCCGAATGCAGTAATTCCAACCATGTGTTTCCCATATTTAGAACTTCGGTGGTCCTGAAAGAATGTTCCTTATTCCTACAGGCTTTCGGGCCCATTATGCACTGATATCACAAATAATAAATGGGTAGGATATCATTTTCTCTTTTTGAACAGAGCAGCTATGATCGATGTAGCTATACCCAGAATAGCCAGTTTCTTAAGTCCCATGTTCTTATACCTCCTTATTTTCTATATCCGGGGATGCAAACTTTCAGATAGAGCTATGTAATAACGGTCTTTATCCGCTAACTCCCCAATAACTAATACTGATAGTATCCTATATATATTGAGGTACTATTGTTACTGCCCATCCTGCATCATATCCTTGTATTCCTTTGCAAGCTCCACATAAGTGGCAGCATTCCCCTCAATGTTTTCCTTTTCACTGTCAGTGACCTGCCTTTTGATCTCACCAGGGACACCAAGAATAACACTTCCATCCCGAAACACCCTGCCTGTAGCCACCACCGCATTAGCACCAATGATAGAATTATCCCCGATAACAGCACCGTTCAGTACGGTAGCATTCATCCCCACTATGACATTATTGCCTATGGTACAGCCATGAAGCACTGCTCCGTGGCCTACTGTCACATTGTCTTTGATTTCCACTGTTATGGAAGTATCAGTATGGATGACTACATTGTCCTGAATGCTTGTCCTCTTACCGATACGTATACTGCCCAGGTCGCCCCGGACAACTGCATTGAACCATATGCTGGAAAACTCTCCTATTTTCACATCTCCTATTATCTCTGCGGAATCTGCAATGAATGCCGTCTGGTCTATAACGGGTCTTTTTGACCTGAATTCATGGATCATTTATTCAACTCCTGTTTCTTTGTCTGGCCGTACCTCTACAAAAGGCTTGATAGTACTGACCTGACACATTTTCTGTGTTTGTTGTCATCGAAAAATTCAAGGGCAGGGTAATTTGGAACACATCTTGAATTTAAGGAGGGTTTAGATTAAATAAAAATATGCTGTTATATAGTAACTGTCAGATGTAGTCCCGGAGCACCCGTAGAGGGGTTGTGGGTGGGGGACAGTAATTTCCTGACACACAGGGGGGTTGAATAATTGAAGCAGCTAAAAGAATGTCCTGAGTGTAAGGCACGCCTGCATGACAGGGGCCTGAACATACAGCATTGCGAGATATGTGGATACTGGACCAGGAAAGGAACTGCCAGACTTGATCCTATCATGGTATTTGCATAGGAGGGAAAATGGGAAGACCAGATGCAAAAAATTGTTCCAGGTGCAAAGGAAAGCTTAAGAAACAAATGCTTGGTATGAATATACTCTATTTCTGTCCGGGCTGCGGGTACCATGTATCCGGTCATTTCCTTTAAGCCGCAGGTAGAAATACTTCTGAAAAGGTCTTTCTACTTTTTTCATTACCCGTATCCTGCACTTGCAGTTCTTTACTGAGACCTTCCGTTTTTCCGGCCTGCTCAGTCATTGAACATGCCAAGCCTTATCGTAATGAAATTATATATCTCCTCAGCTAGGTCTATATCGCAACAGCTCTCTATTCCATGGAAGCCGGGAGAGGAATTCGCTTCGCAGACCTTGAAATGGTTACCGTCAAAGAGCAGGTCGATGCCAGCTATATCCAGGCCGAACATGCGTGCTGTCTCGGTGGCAAGCCACTCTATTTCGGGCGTCATCGCGTAACTCTTTACGTGCCCGCCGGTCGAGAAGTTGGCCTTGAAGTTCCCGTCTCTGGATGTTCTTTCTATGCAGGCTATAGGCCGCCCTCCGAGCACAAAGACCCTGAGATCCCTGCCTTTGCTTGTCTGTATGAACTCCTGCAGTATTATGTTCAGTTTAGGATCGGTTGAGTGTATCAGGGTCATAAGGTCGTTAAAGCTTGCCTTGCTCTCCGAAAGATATACGCCCTTGCCCCGGGACCCTGAAATGGTCTTTATGACAAGGGGAAATCCTATGTATCTCTCTACAAGGTCTACGTTCACAGGATATTTTGCAAGCATGGTCCTGGGCACAGGGATATTGTTCTCTGCAAGTATCTGCTGTGAATAGAGTTTGTCCTTGACGGTATCTATGCTATGGGCCGAGTTAAAAGTATGGACACCAAGCCTCTCAAGGTGCCTGATAACCGCCATTGCAAAATAGGTTGTCCCCGCCCCTGTGCGCGGAAGGAGGAAATCAGGAAGCGATACTATCTCTCCATCGAGAAGTGTGCTCTTTCGATCCTCTCTGGTCACAATAAGGTCTATTTGCTCGGGTTTTACAACTTTTATATCTATGTTCCTTTTCCGTGCGGTCTCTATCAGACGATGGATCTCATAGGCATCCGGCCACAGTTCTTCCTGGGCATATTTATAAAGGATCCATCCTTTCATCCCGATAAACCTCTACTGCACATTGCTATGCAATTGCCTTATTAGTATATAATCCATATGATAATATTTGATAACTGCCTGCGTTTCAGGCCTGACAGTCAGGGCTATATAATATACGGTCATTGCGCCAGACAAATCCGGGAAGTCTCAAAATGGAAATAGAAGATCTGATCATTTGCGCAATTGCTGTCGGTGTGCTGGCGAGTTTTGTAATATATGCATCCATAAACCCCCTTCCGTGTAGCCATTTCCTGATGGAGACAGTTACTTTAGGTGGAATATTTGCCTACATGTCTGCCCAGGCCGGTATTCTGTGAAACTTATTGTTCAGATATCCGGTAAAGCACATGCAGGTGCCCGCCGGAAAAAGTTTCCTGCCTGAGCGGTTCAAGGTTCAGACATGGCTTTCCTGTTTTCCTGAAAAGGCCTGCGCTCTCTTTCCCGATCATTGCAGGCGTGATCACCAGGCTGATCATATTTACCAGTCCCTGGTCAAGCAGTACCCCGCAGAGTGTGCTCCCGCAGTCAGTTATTATTCTTCTGAAGCCGTATCTTTCATTACATTTTTCAAGAGCCTGCCTGTAATCCACATGCTCTATGCCTGCGGCAATGTAGTCAAGATCTCTCTGCCGCAGGTACTGAATGTATGAAGCAGGTGTTCTTTCAGAGACCAGTACGATAACATCCTGACAATATTCTGACCTCTGAATACATGCAGTATCCCCTCCAGGATCCCACGGCTGTCAGCAATTATCCAGTAAGGTCCTGAGTTCCCGCCTGCCTGAGGGGGCTTTACAAGATCAGATGGCTCTTCAGCAGGTATGGCGCCAGCGAACATCCGGCCCCGTCTTAGCCGTGTTAGAACCGATTAGCATAGTATCCGGATCAAGTGAGCTCAGTATCTTATAGTGTAGTCCTATGTCTGCGCTGAACCCTGATAAGGGACCATCAAGACTGACCGAGTTATGGATCATCACTTCCGGTAACATCTCTTTCTCACGTCTCATGAAAACCGGACAGGAACCTGTTGTATTGAACAGATCGCTTGTTTCTTCAAGCTCAGGTAAGTCCTGAAAGTATTCCTCGCAGCTCTTTTTTGTAGAACAGGGTCACAATGTGAATGTGATTTATCATAATGATGATACTCATTATATACTATAATATACAAATATTAATATACTAGTATGGGCTACTAGGATATGCAGGTGCAATACCTGTGCAGGAAACTGCAATGACCAAACATATAGGTGCAATATGTAACTCGGCCGGAGATCCCCGGCAACCAAAAACGGAAAAACGAAAGTCAACTGCAAATGGAATCCGGGCAGAGGCAAATCCTCCCAAAGAACGTCAAACTTTGCCCGGATCCCTGCAGTGACGCACAATAAATGGAGCATGAGCTATCCGGTGGGGAATATTGGACCATGGGTTCATGTGGTGGGTGGTTCCGGGGAGTGGTGGAGTATGAGCGAATAGGAGTGCATTCCGGCAACCCGGAATGCACGGGTTATTGTCAGCATTGCGATTTAAGTCAGTTCCTCCGTTCAAGGAAACTTCGGGTGGTAAGGTTAGTTACCACTCAGTTCCCTTGCTTTTTCGTACATCCAGAGCGCATCATCTTCTTTTCCGATGTTCTCAAGTATGTAGCCAAGATTGGTCAGGGTACATGCCGCACTGTCTCTGTATGACTGGTTATCAGGCTCTTCCTCGAGGATCATGGCATATCTTTTAAGTGCGTTCTCGTACAGGGGTTTTGCCCTCTCCAGCTCTCCTTCCTCAAGCAGGAAATATCCCAGATTGTTAAGTATGTAGGCTACATTCTGCTGATATCCTGTGTTGTGGCTGTTATCTTCAAGGAGCGCCTGGTATTCCATAAAGGATTCTTCAAACAGGCCTCTTGCTTTCTCCACATGTCCCATATCAGTCAGCAGGGCCGCCATTTTGCACTTCATGGAGGCTGTCCTTTCCCGGTATTCTATATTCGCAGGGTCTGAGGAGGCCAGTTCCCCATATGAATACACTGCATTCTCATAATAGTTCCTTGCCTCTTCCATATATCCATTCTCATCAAGGAGCTCCGCCATATTCTCCAGTATGGCAGCGCTGTCTTTTCCAATATATGCATTCCCGGGATCCATCTCTGCAAGCTTCTCATACATCCTGAGCAACATGTCGTATGCTTTTACTTTTTGCTCAAAGTCCTCCATCTCCGGGACGGATACTTTCAATTTCTCCAGCATTCGCGCTGTCTTTAAGCGGTACTGCGAACTTTTGCCTTCGCCTGAAAGCAGTCTGAGGTATATTCCTAGTCCTTCCGCAATGTGATCCGCTTCTATCATCAGGTTTGCAATTTCCTCCCGCAGACTTAGCGTGTTCTGGAAGTATCGCAGGTTTTCGGGCTCGATCGCAACCAGTTGCTCGCGCATTGCAAGTATCTTCTCATACTCACCTATCAGAGCTTCCCTGTTGGTGGCGTTTCGAGGATCCCTTTCCATACTTTGGAGAATGCTGTCGATCTTGTCCCTGTGGCTCTTTGCTGAAGGCTCTGTTCTACAGAGTTTGAAGTATATGGCAAGAGCCCTGTCTTTCTCTTTCAGTTCCATCCGGATATTCCCGGCAGCTTCAAGGGCGGATATGACCTTTGCAGCATATTCCTCATTACCGCTCTCAGCAGACATCATTGACTCATTCATAGCAGCGGCCTTTTCAAAATATTCCGCGGCCTCTTCCCGCATTCCCATCTCCAGCATCAGTTTGGCTGTCTCATACAGCATGCCTGCAGTATCTTTTTTGATGTCTGCGTCATCCGGGATGATCTCCCCGAGCCTTGAGGTCCTATCAAGCATCATTTTGCATGCCGTGACTTTCTCCATGTCAGGGGCCATTCCGTCTATAAGATGCCGCAGGTCCTCGATGATGGAGCTGGCACCATCCCGGAACATCTCATCCGACGCTTCTGCCTGAAGAGCTTCAAGAGCAATGTCCGACGCCAGTATGAGATCCTGCAGGGCCATGGGTCCGTTGTGCATGTCAGCAAGGATCTTCCCCCGGATATCCAGCGCAAAAGCAACGTTCAGCCGGTAGGACATATTGGAAGGATCGATATCCTGCAACAGCTCGCATGCCTTGAGTATAAGTTCATGGTCACGAAGCTTTTCCTCCGAAATTTCTTCATGGTCGACCAGTTCATTGAGTTCCCTTAGTGCGGATATGGTCTCTGAGCGATATTCCTGGTTCTCAGGCTCCGCCTCAAGCAACTTCTGAAGGGACTGCAAAGAATCGATAAGGCGCATTTTTGCACTTTCAGGTTCTTTCGCTGCTGCAAAAAGCTCTTCTGTGTTGTCAGCTGCGGAGATATGTGCAGCAGGAGCAGGTAGATTCTCTCCCCTTTCAGCAGCAAGACGCTGCTGTGTAGTATATGCCTCTGCGTACAGAGCTTCCGCCTCAGCGGCTTTACCTGCTGACATAAGCATGTCCGCATGGCCTGTCAGGGCAACGGCCAGTCTTTCGAGGTAAAGGGCCGTAGGTTCCATCTTTATAATGCTGCGGTAGACGTCTGTCAGTTGCCTGTACTTTTCCTCTGAAACCTCCTCTGATGAACTGTCTGTCTCAAGGTTGAGGATATTCTCCAGGATAGTTGCCATCTTGAACAGCAGGGTTGTAGCCATGGCAGCGTCCTGAGGGCTTTCCCGAAGTATGCGGAGAGCCTTCTCAAAGCTTTTCTGTGCCGCTTCCTCCTCTCCTTCTTCCGCCAGCAGGGCGCCAAGGTTGTTCAGCGTTGAAGCTGCGTTTGACCTGTAAGTCATGTTGTTAATGTCACTTCCCAGAAGTTTATCATAAGCATGTACGGATATGTCATAATTTTTCCTTGCTTCTTTCCTGGAGCCCTTTTTTTCCAGGATCGAAGCCAGATTACTGTAAATACCTGCCCTCTGTTCATAATTCACATAGCCTTTCCCCGAAAGCTCATTGCTGATATCGACAGCGAGCATGTATCTTTCAAAAGCCTCATCTTCCTGTCCCGCAGAGAAAAGAAGATCGGCGTATGTCTGCAGCACGCTGGCATATATGTCGGGTGATCCAGCTTCCTTTGCATTTTGTTCTGCCAGCTCCAGGGCATGAAGCGCGTCCGCATACAGCCCTTTCTCTATGAGGGACACCCCTTTGTTCTGGTGCCTGACTGCTATATCTCTTGATTGTTTGGACATGGGTGGTATTTCTCTGGATGTTCAGTTATGATGGTGAGATCAGTAGTAAGTGGTAACGGTGAATTGGCACTCTGTTCCAAAACAACAGTTAACATAGTATTATATTCTTCTGCCGGAATGTTGCTAATTATGTTGCATGCTTTAAAAATGCACCTATGAGAGTTAATCCGGGTTGATAACTAAGGGATAGAAGACTATAAAAAGTGGATAAGTAAGGAATAAACAGGATGAGAACAGTCTTCAGGAAAGACGGCCTGAGCATCTTTCCCGATATTGCGTATCTCTTTCAGGGCTAATTTTCATCTTATGGGATCCAGGTGCTCTGCGAACCATTCTCCTGCCATCACGGCAACTTCCTCTAACTTGCCGGGTTCTTCGAACAGGTGAGTAGCTCCCGGAACGATCATCATCTCCGTTCTCACTTTCATCCTGTCCATGGCCGACTGGTTCATCTCTATAACGGGGGTATCCCAGCCCCCCACTATAAGCAGCGTGGGAGCCTTCACATCCGCAAGATACTCCTTTGCGAGGTCTGGTCTGCCTCCTCTGGATACCACGGTCATGACAGCATCCGGCCTGCGAACAGCCGCAATAAGGGCTGCAGCAGCTCCGGTACTGGCTCCGAAATAACCAATGTTGAGTCCCTCAGTATCCGGGTTTTGCAGCAGCCAGTCCGTGGCTGCAACAAGGCGTGTAGCAAGCAGGTCAATATCAAAACGAAGGTGGGCTGTCAATGCATCGATTTCCTCTTCTTCCGAGGTCAGCAGGTCGAACAGCAATGTTGCGAGCCCTGTTTCCTGAAGGTACTGCGCTACAAACCTGTTCCTCGGGCTATGCCTGCTACTGCCGCTTCCATGTGCGAACACCACAATGCCTGTCGCGCCCTGAGGTATGCTCAGATCCCCTTCAAGGGTGATCGGGTCCAGCGGGATGCTGACACGTTCGTCATGCACGAGAAATTCCGTCATCTTTTCCCTCCCTCGCTCCAAAAGACCTTTCGAGCAGCTCGCAAACCTCTTTGTCGCTGGTCTGTGAAAAGTCTGCATACCAGGCGCCTACCCCATAGAATGGTTCGGGTGTTGTCAGGCATATCACCTCATCAACTTCCCTTTCAAATTCATCGCAAGCGTCCTTTGCTGCGGTGGGAACTGCCACTGTCAGATGCGCAGGCTTTTTGACTCTGACAGCCTGCACTGCCGCACTCATAGTGGCACCTGTGGCCAACCCATCATCTATCAGGATCACGGTCCTACCTTCGATATCAGGCTCAGGTCGTCCTTTGCGATACAGATGTTCCCGTCTTTCCAGTTCCACCTGCTCGGCAGCAGCTACAGCAGCGATAGTATCATCGGAGATCCGAAGCGATCTTACCACATCCATATTCAGCACACGTATGCCTCCGCTAGCAATGGCTCCCATCGCCAATTCCTCATGGCCCGGCACTCCCAGTTTCCTGACTATGAATACATCAAGTTGCGCTCCCAGCTCCCTTGCAACCTCAAAAGCTACCGGTACCCCTCCCCTTGGCAGTGCAAGCACAAGCAGGTCCTTGCGCCCCGAATATCCGGAAAGCCTCTCTGCAAGCTTTTTGCCTGCATCGGTCCTGTTACTGAATAACATTAGTAGTTCCCTCCTCCCTAATTTATAATATCCTCAATTACTATTTTACTTATGCGCATGGAACCGCTGTCAGCACATTGCATGACCGGCATCTTCCATGTAATATGATCCGTATGAATAGGATGCCGCAGGGGCATGGAAACACGGGCTATGGCTCGCGGGTGATAAGGAAAATAGTTAATTAGATAACATTCGTTTATACGTATATATCTTCAGATCTATCCTCGAGTAACCACATCACGCTAAAACCTGATTCCCATGAAAACGAGAAGATATTCGCTTTGTTTAGTATTCATGCTTATTGCAACATCGCTTTTTTCCTCTCTGACTGCCAGTGCAGGCAATGAGGAGGATCTCAATTCACATGCTGTTGCTCTCACAAAGAACGGAACTTACGACATTGCTCTTGAATATTATGACCGGGCTCTTGGTATTGATCCTTCACATGCGGAAACACTGGACAATAAAGTGTCCACCCTGTTCCTGTCGGGGCATTATCAGGAAGCCTATGAAGTAAATGAGGTTCTGCTCAGCAGATATCCCGGCTCCCCTGCAGCACATTTCAAGAAAGGATTGATACTCTCAGAAACAGGGGATCATGAGAATGCTGTAAGCTCTTACAACATGTCTCTTGAGATGCTTGCAAAAAGCGGTTCCGATTACGATAATGGTTTTGACATAGGTAGCATTGCTCTGTCACAGGAGGGCAATGAGTCCCAGTTTACGGATTTTGATCCCCGGGCTGCTACTATCCTGTATCACAAGGGTGAAGCACTCGGGAAAATGGGCAGGTACAGTGAAGCACTGGTGTGTTATGAGGAAGCTGCCGCTATCACATCTTCCTATGCGGATTCATTGCACAGGAAGGGCCTTAGGTCTTATGGATCAAAGGAGTATGACAAAGCCGTTCAGCTGCTGGGACGTGTGCTCTTAATAGAGCCTTACAATGCTGTAGCATGGTATGAAAGAGGACTTTCGTACGATGCGATGGAAAATTACGGGGATGCAATTGACTGTTACAGTCGTGCAATCGAGCTTGATCCTTCTTATGAGAGCGCTCTTTTGAGCAGGGCACAAGCCCGGGAAAGATCGGGTGATCTCGTATCTGCAATAGAGGATTATAATCTCCTGCTCTTAGCCAACCCTTCAAGTCCCCAGGCATGGACTGGCATGGGGCACAATTATGAGGAACAGGGAAATTACGAATACGCTTTAAGGGCATATGAGCAGGTCCTGACATATGATCCTGCCAACAAGGAGATCTGGTCAAAGAAAGGGTTCCTTCTGGATTCACTGGGTATGTATGATGAAGCCATCCTGGCCTATGATATGGCCCTTCAGCTCCAGAACGAGCGCAGGCCGTCAGTTTCAAGCCCGGCGGATGTGCCGGATGTCTTTGCTTCAAGCATTGATGTGATGGCCTCATATGAGGAACAGCCAGCTTTCACATCGGATACTGCTGGAATCTGGTATAATAAAGGACTGGCCTATGACAGGCTTGACAGGCACGAGGAGGCTATCAATGCCTATGACAGGGTGCTGGCCGAGGAGAAGGGCGTTGCTGTTGTGTGGTATAAGAAAGCTGTTGCACTGGACAGGTCCCAGCAGTACGATAAGGCCATTGATTGCTATTCCCAGGCCCTCAGAATAGATCCCTCCTATCCCCGGGTATGGTATGAGATGGGGCGGGATTATGACCGGCTTGGAAAGAGCAGCATGGCGCTGGAATGTTACTCAAGTGCCCTTGATCTGGACCCTTATTTCGCAGCTGCGTGGTATGCAGGTGCTGCAGATCTCTCCGGCATGGGAAGCCACAGCGATGCAATAGCATACTATGACAGAGCCCTCGAACTTGAGCCGGGCTGTGTAGAGGCATGGTTCAAAAAAGGCAGTTCTCTGGACAAGCTTGGAAGAACTGAAGAAGCCATTCTGTGCTATGAGCAGGTGCTTCAACTACAGCCGTCGCACCCCGCTGCACTGGAGAAGATGAGCGCAGGACTGCAAAAGCAGAATGGCACTTCGAATATCCTCTTCGGGTCCCTGGCTATTGCCAATAACAGCAACCCGGCTGGAAGTGCGGGTAGCGATCTGCTTTTGCCCGACGCTTTTGTCCTGTACAAAAAGGAACCTTCCGTGCCTGTGTACGCTGCCAGGAAAGCGGCCGGCAGTTATGAGACTATAGGCACGCCTGTAGGCCTTGATCAGTTGTGGGCAGGTAAAGGCGACGCTCTCAATGGTATGAATATGCCCGAAGATGCTCTGGCCTGCTATGAAAAGGCAGTGATGTTAAACAGTGACTCGGCTGCTGCCTGGTCCGGCATGGGCTCCTCTCTCGACCTTTTAGGAAGGCATGAGGAAGCACTTGGATCGCATGAGAAGGCTCTTCTGGCACAACCCGATGATCCTGATGCCCTTCTGAGGAAAGGAATATCGCATTATAGTAATATGGATGAATGGACCGCACTGGAATATTTCGATAAGGTGCTGCAGCAGGACCCTGACAATCAGGACGCTCTGTACTACAGGGCAGCTGCAAGTGAAAACCTTTCACTGTACGCTGATGCCATAGAATGCTATGATGTCATGCTTGCAAAGGACCCTGAGAACACCGATCTATGGTTTAAGAAGGGACTGGCACAATATCAGGCCAACAGGTATGCGGATTCACTGGATTCCTTTGATAAGGTTACGGATCATGACAGTTCAAATGTGACCGTACTTATGTATCAGAGCATGTCCTCGGCGCAGATGGGCGACTACGAAAAAGCTGTCGGTTACTATGGGCGCATACTGGAGTTACAGCCTGGTGATACGGAAGTGCTGTTCACTATGGGGACAACTTACGAGAAAGCAGGCCAATACGCCCTGGCTATTGAAACATATGACAGGATACTTGAGCTTGAACCTGAGAATATCAGGGCATGGAACCACAAGGGATTTGCCTATTATCTCATGGGCGATCCGGCGGGAGCAGCGGACATATTTGACAAGTCAATATCTCTTGACCCGCAGGATCCTTCAGCCTGGTATCACAGGGGCATGCTGGCCTACATACTGAGCAGTCCCAAAGGTGCTGTCTACTATTATGATAAGGCACTGGAACTGGACCCTGACTGTATCACTGCATGGTACAACAGAGGCTTCGCCCAGAACATAAGGGGAGATACGGAAGGCGCTGTGCAGAGTTATGACAGGGCACTTGAACTGGACCCGGTTTCCATCTCAACTATGTATAATAAGGAATTTGCCCTGTATCGCATGGGCAAGTCCTCAGAAGCTTCCCAGATACACCAGGCCATAGAGCTCATAGATCCGGGATTTGCAGAAGCGTTGCAGGACAGGGGCACGACCTTCTTCCTGCCAAGATCCTATAATGACAACCTTGATTATGAGCTGCCTGTCCGATGGTATAATGACACCAATGATAATCTCACGGTGAATGAGACGTAAGTTGCAGGTATACGGATATCACAAGCTTTATTGTGCATATCCTCTTTTTTTCACCCATGTTAAGATCTCTTATTTTTGATATGGATGGAGTGCTGCTGGATTCCATGCAGTCCCATGCCGATGCATGGATACAGGTCTCCCGCGAATGGGGGGTGCATGTCACCAGGGATGATATCTATGAGATCGAAGGAGCAAACCATGTACTGGGTCTGCAGTGGCTTTTTCAGAAGGCGGGTAGGGATGTGGCCCCTGAAGATTACGAACCCATACTTGCCAGGAAAGTGGAGATATTTTCCGGCATAGTTCAGGTAAGGCCCTTTGAAGGCATCAGCGGATGTCTTGAAAAGCTTAAAATGTCATTCAGGCTTGCTGTTGTGACAGGATCGGAAAGGATCACTGTCACACGATTACTGGATGAGTTCTTTCCTGCCACTTTCGATGTGGTCGTATGCGGGGACGACGTACTGCGGGGAAAGCCATTCCCTGACCCGTACCTGAGAGCTGTGGAAATGCTTGGTATCTGCAGGGAAGAATGCATCGTTATCGAGAACGCTCCTATGGGCGTTGAGGCCGCAAAAAGCGCCGGACTGTTCTGTGTCGGTGTCCCTACATACGTTGCTGCAGATAAGTTATCAAAGGCCGATATCGTACTGGATGATCACATCTCTCTCCTGGGCTACCTGCTGGGGATGATGCCAGGCTAGCTTTCGGAAGGTTTTAAAGTTAAACTTCCCAATATCTATGTATGAATGCGACAGACAGCACAGATACAAGAGATAAGTTCATGGCAGACCTGAAAACCCTGAAACATGATTTTAGCGTGACTCCCAGTATGGACAGCCTGTTCCAGATAATTGTTACGTATCATGCACTTGGGCAGGCCGAACGCGGCATAGGTTTTGCAGAGGCTTTCCTCATGCAGATAGAGGATGAAAAGGAAAGGCTCGTGCAGACCGCAATGATCCTGAGCCTGGTGGAAAAGGATAATGAGGCAGCCGAACTCCTGAAGGACGCGGAGGAAAACTTTCCTGGGGACATCGGGCTGAAAAGATACAGGGGCATGCTGCTTAACAAACAGAGGAAGTTCACGGAAGCTGTTGATGCTTTCAATGCCTTGCTTGAGAAAGATCCGGAAGACCTTGAATCAATATCCGGAAAGATCATGGCTCTTCTTGGTCTGAAAAAGCATGACCAGGCCATAAAAGCGTATCAGGCCTCTATAGGCATAAATCCGCGGGAAGCACCTCAGTGGCATTTCAAGGGCATGCTTGACGGTCTGATGGGTGAGCATCTTTCAAGGATGCAGCAGGGCGGTTCAGCTGATGCTCATGAAAAGAAGCTTTCCGAAAGTTTCGAGCGGATCGATAGCCTGATCGATAACTTCGGTCCGGATGTCCGCAACTTTTACAGGATGGGGCAGTTCGCAGGTAAGGAGGCCTACCATCTGACCACGGATGATACAGGGGAGGAATGAGCTGCATATTTTAAATGCCGTTCCTTCTTTTTTTGAATATACCATCAACAGTTTTTTCTCGATATCTCTACTCTTATGCCGATATGTACTAATAATCTACAGCACTTTATCCTGCTAAGGTAAATTTACTCAAAATCAGGGATAGTTTTATAACTATTTTTGTCCACCTTTATCTAATGAAGAAGTACATTGTCAGGTGTTTGCTCTGCGGAGAAACCCATGATCCATATTCCCTGAACTGCAGGAATGGTGATGATGCGCTCCTGCGCGCTGAATATTCAGCCAGGACGCTCCAGCCTGCGGACCTGCCGGGGATATGGCGGTACAAGGAATGGCTGCCTGTCAGGGATATTATCGAAAAGGGCTCGGGAAGGACCGTCACTTATAAAAGTGAGGCTCTTTCCTCACAACTGGGACTTGAGGACCTTTGGATAGCCTTCAACGGCTACTGGCCGCAGAGGGATGCCATGATGATGACCTGTACATTCAAGGATCTTGAATCATTCCCGACCATGCAGCGCCTGAGAGAAATGGATGACGCCAGGATAATGGTGGTGGCATCCGCAGGCAATACCGCAAGAGCTTTTTCCCACGTATGCAGCATCACAGGACAGCCGCTGCTGCTGATCGTGCCACAGGAGAGCGTACACCGCTTATGGACGACCCACAGTGACACATCTGCAGTCTGCCTGGCAACGGTAGAAGGCGATTATTTTGATGCTATATCCCTTGCGGGAAGGATCGCCTCCAGGGAAGGGTTTGTAAATGAAGGCGGGGCGAAGAACATTGCAAGGCGGGATGGTATGGGTACGGTTATGCTTGATGCGGTCCTCACGGCAGGCTCACTTCCTGATCATTATTTCCAGGCAGTGGGCAGCGGTACAGGCGGGATATCAGCATGGGAGGCAGCTATCAGGCTTATCGGGGATGGCAGGTTTGGCTCAAAGCTCCCGCGCCTTCATCTGGCTCAGAGTCTTCCATGTGCTCCATTGTATTCTCTCATGTATGGAAAAGATGCTGTTGCACCGTCATGCCCGGGGGGAATGTATGATGATGTGCTGTTCAACCGGAAACCTCCCTATGCGATAAAAGGAGGAGTAAAGGACGCAATTGGAGCCACGGGCGGCGCTATATATGCTGTAAGCAATGAGGAAGCTGCCTATTCCCAGTCATTATTTGAAAAAGAAGAAGGCATAGACATAAACCCTGCTGCTGCAGTGGCAGTTGCAGCACTGGTGCAGGCGGTAAGAAAAGGAAGTGTGCGGCCGGAGGACCGGATAGTCCTGAACATAACCGGCGGCGGTCAGAAGAGACTGGTGCAGGATAGTCCTGTAAGGCTTATCGGGCCATCAGTAAGGGTGTCTGCAAAGGACCCGTGCGCAGAGGATATGATCATAACTACGGTACAGAATATATTTGGTGTAAAGATATGAACGAAGAACTTACTCTAACAATACTTGGCGGTGTCGATAAGGACGGGGTCCCGGAACCTGTGAAATTCATGGAGGTCAGCAAAGGTGAGATCATAGGCATTGTGGGACCGACCGGCTCGGGCAAGAGCACCCTTATAGATGATATAGAACAGCTTGCCCAGGGCGATACTCCTACAGGCAGGTCCATACTTATCAACGGCAAAAGGCCGGATGCCCTGACCCGTGTGGACCCGCGCAGGAAACTTGTGGCACAGCTGTCCCAGAAGATGCATTTCCTTGCAGATATGACAGTTGTGGATTTCCTTCACATGCATGCGCGCAGCAGGGGAAAAGGGCCTGAGCTCGTGAACAGGGTCATCGAGCTTGCCAATACCCTGACAGGCGAGCCTATATCCCCTGACCATTACCTGACAGTTCTCAGCGGAGGCCAGTCACGTTCCCTGATGACCGCAGACATCGCAGTCATAAGTGATTCCCCGGTGGTCCTTATAGACGAGATAGAGAATGCAGGTATTAAGAAGCAGGAGGCCTTGCGGCTGCTTTCGGGCGAGGGTAAGATAGTTGTTGTGGTTACCCATGACCCTGTCCTGGCCCTCATGGCATCCCGCAGGATAGTTATCCGCAACGGGGCAATGGTGGATATTATCACAACCAGCAGGGAGGAGCAGGATGTATGCGGCAGGATTACCCAGGTGGACAACTGGTTATTGTCCCTGAGGGAAACCATCCGCAGGGGAGAGGTCGTAGAGGAGCTGGCATGAAGCTGGTGGTACTTGCGGGTACTCCGGGTTCCGGTAAGACATCCGTGCTGCTCCATACCATAAGGTCACTCATAAAGAGCGGAAAGAGGCCGGCTGTCGTTAAGGTCGATTGCCTGTGGACTGACGACGACCAGCGCTTCAGTAAGCTTGGCATTCCTGTGCATGTGGGCCTTGCAAAGGACATGTGCCCGGATCACTTCACTATCTATAACACCGATGCCATGCTGGAGTGGGGAGCATCCGGCGGCTCTGACATTGTCCTGAATGAAACAGCGGGACTGTGCCTGCGATGTGCCCCCTATCCCGACGCATGCCTTGCCATATGCGTCATAGACGTTACCACAGGCCCCAACACGCCCCTGAAAGTAGGCCCCCTGCTTACCACTGCGGATATAGTTGTCATGACAAAAGGTGATCTCGTCTCCCAGGCAGAGAGGGAGGTGTTCAGGGAAAGAGTTCTCGAAGTTAACCCCGGCTGTATCATGGTCGAGGCCAACGGGCTTACCGGAAAAGGGTCTTTTGAACTTGCCGAGCTGGTCACCGGGGGCCCGGACGTGTGTGAGAACATGGTCCTGCGCTACAATCCGCCGCTTGCCATATGTTCTCTGTGCACCGGGGAGACCCGTGTTGCGCGTAAGCATCATATGGGTGTGCTGAGGCAGCTGGACGGCTTCATGGAGTACAGGGGTGAATGAGCATTGAGCGACATCCTTTCACTCCTGCCCGGATATAATTGCGGCAGCTGCGGATTCAGGCAATGCAGGGACTTTGCGGCACAGCTGAAGAGCCCGGAGGACCTCCGGCGCTGTCCTTTCCTCGAAAGGGATATCTTCAGGGATAACCTCGGGAAACTGAGTGCCCTTGTAGGTGCTGACATATCCCCGGAAGAGAAGATAACAGGCATTATAGACGGGCTTGAGGCAGACTTCATGCTGGCTCCCCTCAGGGACGAGTGCTCATGCAGGGAGTTCATCCATCCGTTCAATGGTGCAATTGAAATAAACACCGGCGATCTCCTCCGCTACAGGCCTCTTGGCTGCCCTATCACACATTTTGCAAAGGTCATCGATATCGACCCGGGCATATACACCATACATCTTGTGGGTCCGCTGCATCGTCTGGGAAGAGAGGACCTCAAATTCAAGGATATCGGCCTGTGCATGATACTTGCCTTTGAGGGGCGGGTTTCCAGGGGAAAGCTGCCAAAGGTCGGCCAGACGGTCAAATTCGTCCCGGAGTACTGTATGATGCAGAAAGTCCACTCAGGCATGGTAGTGAGTGTAGAGGGCAGGGATATACGCATAGAAGGCATAGACCTGAAGGTATGGTGAAAGGCTTTATGTTTGAGCAGGACAGACTGACACCTTCGGAGGCTGTGTACCGGGGTATGAAGGATGCAGGCATTGATCTCATAGTCAGTGTGCCCTGCATTAACCTGAGCGGCCTGATCCTCCTGGCTGACAGGGACCCTTCTGTCATTCACGTGCCTGTGACCAGGGAGGAGGAGGGTGTCGGGGTATGTGCGGGTGCCTATATGGGAGGCAGAAAACCTGCGATGCTGATGCAGAACTCCGGTCTTGGCAATTCTATCAATGCGCTTGCCTCTTTGAACCTTCTTTACAGGATCCCGCTTTTAATGATAATGAGCCATCGCGGGGTTGAAGGCGAGCCTATATGCGCCCAGGTGCCCATGGGGCAATTCACCCCCGCACTGCTGGATACTCTTGGCATTCCTTATTTTCTCCCGGATTCAAAGGCCGATGCAATAAAAAAGATACATGCGGCATGGAAAACAGCAGATGAAGGTAAGACGCCTTCTGCGGTGCTTCTGCCTATATCCTTCTGGAGGTAATCAGTGGTGAGCATGAAACGTATCGACGCCATAAGGGATATTGCACGGGAGGCAGTACAGAGTGATGCTCTTCTTGTCTGCAATATCGGCATACCCTGCAAGGAACTATGCAGCGTATGCGATACGCCGAACAACTTCTATATGCTTGGCTCAATGGGTCTTGCCTCTTCCATAGGCCTCGGGCTTGCACTTTCCCTTCCGGGAAGGAAAGTCATCGCCATCGATGGTGATGGTTCGGTGCTGATGAACATGGGGAGCCTGGCGACCATAGCCGCCCAGTCCCCGAAGAATTATCTTCTTGTTATAATCGATAACGGCTCTTATGGTTCCACAGGCAGTCAGCCTACAGCAACAGCAAAGGGGACCGATCTTGCGCAGGTTGCACGGGGGGCCGGTAACACAGCTGTATGCGAGACCGATGACAGTGAGGAGCTCAGGCGCATCCTGGGGAGCACGGATCACGGTATTGTTGTTGTGAGGGCGGACCCCGGAAATGCGGATGTGCCCAATATAGGCATGTGCCCGGAAGATATCCTGCGCAGGTTCATGGGCGTATCGTTTCCACCATCTCGCTCAGTTTGAAAGAACCGTCAAGTATCATCCTCTTGAGCTTTTCTTCAAGCTCCAGAGCCCTTTTACGGTCCGATTGCCTCAGTACTATGGGAACCTCGTGCATTCCGCCTTCCATCTCGAATCTGATGCTCCCGAGATCCGCAGTGAACACATTCCCGGGGCACAGGGTGGTGCACAGGCCGCAGTTGAAACACAGGTGCCTGTTGATGAAGGGCCTGTCATCCCTATAGTGTATCGCATCCATCGGGCAGCATTCTGCAGCCATGCATTTTTCGCACCTGATGCAGGATGAAGGCTTGAACTCGACGGACATGTCAACGTTCTTCCAGCCGTCCGCGTAAGTTGTGCCCCCGATCGTCACCCGTCTGCCCACGTCCATTACGGGCATTGGCACCTTCTCATCTGTCAGTGTGACGGCATCGATCACCGACTGGCTTACAACAGGTATGGGTATTGCCCAGGATACTATGCACTCGGGTCCGGCGGAAGTGGAGAACCCTCCCATGTGAGCAGGGTCCATATCGTGCATATCTGCAAATCCAGTAAGGTTTGGCCTTGCCTGGCTGCTGCGTGTCCCTTCCCCTATGACGAAACCCTGTGCCCCGTTCATCAGCATCCGGGTCCCCACTCCGATGGTCTCAAGATGGGGGTCGTTCTTCAGGGGATTGATCTGGCCGCATCCCGAGAATGTCGCAGTCCTCATATCCGGCTCGAACTCCGTTGCATGGAATATGGTGCTGACAGGCTTGCCGGAACAGTTCACAAATGCTGCGTAGTTCTTGAAAGTGTGCCTGGTGGCAAACAGTTTTGCATGAGGCATCCCGTCCAGTGTGACCTCTGTCTGGAAAGCGTCATTCTCATCCGTTATGACTGAGACGTCTATTGCCTTTTTTTCGGCCATCTCCCGGAAAAGGTGGCCTGCCCCATATCCGGGGTGCAGGTGTGAGTGAGCGGTGCCGAAAACGATCAGGTCAAGCATCCCAAGACTCTCGTTCGGGCATGGCCCCACATGTGCGGGCACGCCATTAAGGAAGACCTTTGAAGCCCTTTTGAAACGGAAAGTAGTTTCCACCGGAAAAGAAAGCACAGCGTAGGTACCGCTCATTACTGCCCTTGTTGCGGTGGTCACCACGTCAACATCCCTTATCGTGATATCCTCGCCGCTTTGAACAAGTTCACATATTTCCTGTGAGGTCATCACAACTGCTTCATTATTATCTATCTTCCTTCTGATATCTTTAACAGACCGCTCCATAATACCACCCTGGTGTCCACTCTGCCTGCCGTCCGAAAGAAAAATAGGAATTGATATCTTATATACGCCTCGCTGGTTCAGTCCAGCCCAAGAATACTTGCCAGCTCAAGCCCTTCGCTCCCAATCTCGGAAAGCCTGTCGAAAGCCTCTTGCTTGGTAATGTATTTCTCGGTGCGTGTGCCATCGGAAGATTCCACCTTGATGGTTATTTCGTTCTTGACATAGCCGCGCTCGGTGGATTCGCGGATTATCTCTCCATACTGCTGGGCTATCAGCTTGAGGCAGTCGAACACTTCATTATTGCGAACTGCATCCCTTCCGTCAAGCATTATCTGGGTCAGGGTCTGAGAGCGTATGAACAGCTCCACATACTTGCGCAGTTCGCTCATGAGGCCCTCAATGTTCCCCATTTTAAGTGATCTGACAAGAGTTTCATCAGATGTTATGTCTGTATCACCGAACATGACCTGGCAGTTGCCATCACTGCAGCTGACCTGGAATTGCTGATCCTTTTTCTTTGTCTCGAAGGTGGCATTTATATGATCGATACCGTCATAATTCACAGAGGACACAAGGTAATCGGAGACATCGACCATTTTGACCCTGTTCTCCTTATGTATCAGGCCGGACTTTGTCCATGCGGGCAGGGAAAGGTCCCCGTACGCTTCTTTGACTGTAAGTGTGTCATGAGCATAAGTGAGGTCGGATGTATATTCCATACCTGAGAAAATTGCTGTCATTGTACCTCTGAGGAGGCCTTCCTTCATGAGAACATGATACCTGTTAGTTGCTCCGTATATGCCGGACCGGAAAAGAGGGTTAAGGGTGGCAAGGATCTCCTTCTCAATATCATACAGGCCGCTTTCGGAATCGTTCCTTATGAACTCCAGTTTCTGATTCAGGTTCTTCAGTTCCCTTGTGGAGGTCATGATACAGGCGTCCATGATGGCGTTACGGCATTCCAGTATCTCCTTGTCCCTTGCGTCTCTGGAAAGCTCATCAACATAAGCCTGGACATCCTTACTGAACTTATCGAGTCCTAATATCCTGGCTTCAAGGGAGGTCACTTCCTCAGATTCATCTTCGCTGAGCTCGATGGCAGAATTCTCCAGAGGGATCACTTTTTTGGCAGTTCCTATGAAGTCATTCAGATCCTGAATAAAATCCCTTTGCAATGGTAATGCAGTTGAGTCCTGGAATGTGTATCTCATCCAAATCCCTTTTTGAAATATACTTCTATTATTATTATGCCCTCATTTCGATTATATATATTTCGATTTAAGGGTTTGGTCACTTTTAATGTTCATATGACGGACCTTACGGTTTCCAATATCATGTTCATATATCTTGCAGCACCGTTCTTCAGGTCCATGGGGTGAAGCTTACCGCTTGCGTAGACTTCCTTAAGCTCTTCGTAGCCCCTGCACTGCAGGTTCCCTCCGAACTTCTCCGGCCGCTCAAAAACGATCTCTTCATAGCGCGGGCATATATGGTACCTGAACAATTCAAGTACAGGGTTGTTCTCCACTTCTCCGGCAGGACAGAAGGCTTTCTTCATCTTGGCATTGATCTCTGTTTCGGAGTCATCCACAGAGATGAAATTGTCATTGGAAGAGGACATCTTATTACCGTCGAATCCCAGGATGATGGGTGTATGGATGCACAGCGGGGCATTGAAACCCAGTGCAGGAAGTCCTTCTCTTGCAAGCATGTGGATCTTGCGCTGGTCGATGCCGCCGACCGCAACGTCAACACCCAGCATTGCAATGTCAATTGCCTGCATGATCGGGTAAACCATCTGGGATACCTTCGGGTCCTCCATCTGGCGCCCGACCTCGTCCATGCTCCTTCTGGCCCTGCTAAGAGAAGTGATCCGTGTGAGCTTGAGGACATTGAGCATATAATCCGGTTTGAGCTGGTAATCTGATCCGTAGACGAAGTTCGTCTCTTTGGGATCCAGTCCCAGGGCAATGAAACAGCGCTTGTTATAGTCGGCGATCTCACGGACCTGTTCAAGCGTTCCTTTCTGGTTGAGGTATGCGTGGACATCTGCCAGCAATACCGTTATCTTAAAACCCGCTTTCTGGAGGTCGAGGAGCTTGTTGACTGTCAGCACGTGCCCCATATGGATCTTGCCGCTAGGTTCGTACCCTACATAGGCAGTAGGATGCTCTTTTGTTTCCAGGAGTACTTTCAGCTCCTCTTCTGTTACTATTTCCTGTACGTTCCTCATTATAAGTTCAAGTCTTTCCATAGGTTCACCGTTGCAATCGTGTGCTGTATAATTGCCTATCTCCTTAAATGCTTTTTCTCAGGTTGCCACTGCGGTCCTTCTGCCCGAGCAGGCCCTCAATAAAAACAGCTCCCTCTGCAGACTTGAAAAGCGGCAGCTCCCACTCCTGCTTTACCCGGGAACGGATGGCCAGCGTTTTCTCTTTCAGGTGTGGATTAAAACCGGGGATCTCATACTCTTCCTTGAGCACCATGATCCCCCGCCTCTGCCATGCAGGAACTGCAGCTATATTGGTCCCCCGGCTGAAGAGCATCTCATGCATCTGCCCGGACCTTTTGTTCAAAAGCAGTCCCGAAACATCTCTTTCCTCCATGCCTTCGGAAAGGAGCGCGTAGTATGCATGGGAATTGATGCAGTTACGCCATGCTTCGGCCTGTCTCCATATAAGGTATTCTTCAATGAGATGCCCATGTACGGGTATGACCCTGGAATCAAATGAGAAGGGCTCATCGGGCCTGAGCAGCATTGTAAGCGCACTGCTGATAAATGACGGTATCACGGAATCCAGTTTCTCTATCCTGCCATCAAAGGCAACCTCATTGAAAAAGAAGCTGATCTCGTCAGAAAATGTATATGCAAGCACAGGGCTCAGACCACTGTGCCTGAAAAAGAGTTCAACGGCATCTGCCATCGCAGATGCGAACTTTATGTCATAGGGTTTTTCAAATCCCATGCGCGATAGCACATGCTTGAAATTGCGGCCATCGACGCGCACAATCACAGGCGGTACGCAATAAAGATCTGAGTAGATCTCTCGCCTTTTCATAGACCTTTCATTCTTCAGGCTCTGTTTTCGCCGGCTTTTTGAACCTGTTCACTATGTTCCTGATAAGAACTATGTCGCCGGTTGTAACTACCCATCTGTAGGGTATTATAACACCCTTTGAAGTGAAGTCGAATATATCCCTGTTGATGGAAGAAACGGCTATCCCAGTTACTGTCCTTTCATCAACATCCAACACAAGATCGGCAACCTTGCCCACATATGTGCCTGTATCGGTGTAAATGTTCAATCCGAAAAGTGAAGTTATGTCTGCACGCATGGTATCCCTTCTTACTATTATTTACTTATATATCAATATTTGTATGTAAGTGCCGGTGCCTTATTTCTTTTTCTATTGCTATTCGCTAATACTGCTATCATCATATTTATATTTTTAATATGCTGTTGCGAACATTTTCTGCAGACCGCTTCAGTGCCTGCTCCTGCTCGCATGTAAGCTCAAGTTCAATTACCTCTTCTGCTCCCCTTTTCCCAATCTTCGCAGGGACGCCCAGACAAATATCCTTCAGGCCGTACTCACCGTCAAGATGGACCGATGCAGGTACTATTCTTTTTGTATCCTTGAGGATCGCTTCGGTCATGACCGCGACTGCCGCAGACGGTGCGTAGAACGCACTTCCGGTCTTCAGGTGACCCACTATCTCCGCCCCGGCATTAACGGTCCTTTGTACCAGCTTTTCAATAATGTCCTTATCCATCAGTTGCGGCAAAGGTATTCCAGAGACTGTTGTGTATTGCGGCAGGGGCACCATGGAATCTCCATGCCCGCCAAGGACCATTGCGCTGACATCCTTTACATCGCATCCTATCTCTTTTGCGACAAAGGTTGCGAACCTGCTAGAATCCAGCAGCCCGCTCATTCCGAATACCCTTCCCCTTTCCTGTTGTGAGCACATCACAGCAGCATATGTTATCACATCAAGGGGGTTTGTTACTGTCATGATGATGGCATCAGGCGTATGCTCCTGAATGTGGCCGCATACTTCCCGGATGATCTTTATGTTGGTTGCAAGCAGGTCGTCCCTGTCCATCCCGGGCTTCCGGGCGATACCCGCAGTAATAATAACAATATCAGAATCATCGATATCCCTGTAATCATTAGTACCTGCGATGTCTACATTGTATCCCATGATGGGTGCTGCCTGGGCGATATCCAGTGATTTGCCCTGCGCCAGGCCTTCCACAACATCCAGCATCACAACATCCGCAATATCAAGTTCCGCAAGGCGCTGCGCTGTCGTAGCCCCCACGTTCCCGGCTCCTATTATTGAGACCTTCATACATTATCACTAATCAGTTATCAAGTTCCATTTATAAGTTCATGCCTTTAAGTCTTTATCTCTGACCCAGAGGGCATTATGTAAAGAATGGTCGTATTTGTAAATTTCCCGGTGGAACGTTATGATTTATCATATATGAGACCCAACAGATGAAGTGAAAACACATGCTTACCAGTACATACATCCATATTCCCCGGGTAGGTACCACGGTGGAGAAAAAGATATGGGCAAGCGGCATCAGGACATGGGATGAGTTCCTAAGCCGAAAGGATGACCTTCCCATCCCACGGTCCAGGATAGAGCTTATCACTCCCGGAATAGAGGAGTCCAGGGAAAGGTTGCTTTGCCGGGACTGCGGATTTTTTGCCAGGTCCCTTCCGGGAGCTGAGCACTGGCGCGCATTTCCTGAACTGGGGGATAAAGTGGCTTATGTGGATATTGAGACCACCGGGCTCTCCCCCGGTCATTCGCACATCACGGTCATCGGCATATACGATGGAAAAGAGGCAAAGACATTCGTCCGGGATATTGACATGGATGACATCGTGGAAGAGTTCGAGAAATACGATTTCCTTGTCACCTTTAACGGAGCAAGGTTCGATCTTCCTTTTATCAGGCGGGAGTTCCCGCAGGCTGACCTGGACAAGCTTCATGCAGACCTGATGTATCCCCTGAGGCGCATCTCCCTGACAGGGGGCCTTAAAAAGATAGAGGTGGAGCTTGGCATCACCAGAAGCGAGGACGTTGCAGGGATTACCGGCTTTGACGCGGTGCGCCTGTGGCATCAGTACGAGAGAGGAGACCAGGAAGCCCTTGAACTGCTCCTGGAATACAACCGGGCAGATATTGTAAATCTTGAGACGATAATGCAGATGACCCTTCCCAGATTCATAGACAACAAGTTTGCAGACTGCATCTGATATGGTTACTGACCTGAGTAAGATACCTGATTCTCCTGGCGTATATCTAATGAAAGATGTATCAGGGGATATTATCTATGTAGGGAAGGCTATTTCCCTTTCCCGAAGGGTACGCTCTTATTTCCAGTCCTCTGCCAGTCATACGCCCAAGACAAAGGTGCTTGTCAGGCAGATAGAGGATATCGAATTCATCCTGACTGATACCGAAATAGACGCTCTTGTACTTGAGGCGAACCTTATCAAAAAATATAAGCCCCGATACAATGTGCGGCTGAAGGATGACAAACGCTATCCTTATATCAAGGTCACTGTCAGTGAGAAGTTCCCGCGCATATTCATGACCCGCAGGAGGCTGATGGATAATGCCCTCTATTTTGGTCCCTATACCAACTCAAGGGCTATTCGCAGCACCCTGGAGCTTATATCCGGGATATTCCAGTTGCGCAAGTGCAGAAAACCTATCCAGCCAGGCAAGACCAGACCCTGTCTCAATTATCACATAAAGCTCTGTACTGCTCCGTGCAGGGGAGCAATGGAAGAGGAAGAATACAGGGCGCGTATCATGCAGGCCGTGCGTTTTCTGAAAGGCGACACCTCGGGCCTGCTAAAGCAGCTGGAAGATAGGATGCAGTTGCTTGCACAGCAGCAGGATTATGAATCTGCCGCCGAGGTCCGTGACCAGATAGAAGGAGTGAGATGCCTCACCCAGCAGCAGATAGCAACATCAGGTACGGATGACCGGGATGTTATTGCAGCGGTATCTGATGAGTCCGTGGTGTTCCTCCAGATATTCTACATAAGGCACGGAAGCATGGTTGGGAAGGCTGATTTCTCTCTTGTCGGGGCCGAAGGCTCCAAAGAGATACCTGAAGCCCTTGCTACATTTATCAAGCAGTATTATCAGGATTCTCCTATTCCTCCGGAGATACTTGTGCAATATGAGGTACCCGAGAAAGAACTTATCATGACCTGGCTTAGCGGCAGGTCCGGCAGGGAAGTAAAACTGCACGTACCGCAAAAAGGTGACAAGAAAAAGATGCTTGATATGGCTGTCCGTAATGCAGAAATGGCTATGAGGGTGGCTGAGCTTAGAACCGGCCCGGCAGAGGCTTCACAGGCTGCGCTCCAGGAGCTCCGCGAAGTCCTGTCGCTTGAGAGGCTCCCGCAGTATATAGAGGGTTTTGATATCTCCAACATATCCGGCACCAATGCCGTAGGCTCGATGGTGGTCTTCGAGAACGGAGCACCTTCCAACAGTAAGTACCGCCAGCACAACATCAGGACTGTGCAGGGCATAGATGACTTTGCAATGATGGCCGAGGTTGTTAACCGCAGGTACGCGCGCCTTGTGAGGGAGGACATGCCGCTGCCCGATCTTATCCTCATTGACGGGGGTCCGGGGCAGGTAGGAGCGGCGAAAGCCTCCCTGGATTCTCTTGGTCTTGACATCCCCCTCATAGGCCTTGCAAAGCGCTTCGAGCATATCATCACTCCTCATAAAGGCCCATCAGAGGTGATCATACTTCCGAAGACCTCTCCCGCGCTGAAGCTCCTGATGTACATCCGGGACGAAGCCCATCGCTTTGCTGTGACATCCCATCGCCGCAGGAGATCTGCGACGCTGACACATTCCGAGCTGGACGCGATACCTGGCATTGGTCCCGGGAAGAAGAAACTATTGCTCAAGCACTTTGGATCTGTGGAACATATAAGGTCCGCTTCCTTAGAAGCCCTGATGGGTGTAAAAGGAATAAACAGGACAATCGCAGAGCGTATTCATGAGCATCTTGCGACCCAAAATTAAAATATCTTGGGCCCCTACTTCCATATAGGAAGTTTGGAAGTTAAGCCGAGCTAATATTTCAAGGGTGAGTTAAAATGGGAAATGAACTTGACTTTTATGGCAACATCATTACTCCTGGTGTCCGGATGCTTTACGATATGGACGAGGTCCTCTTTGACAGGGAATGGCTCAGGTCGGCAGATAATATGGAACTGTACTACATGTACCGGGACCTGTACCGGGACAACTCGGATCACGAGGTCATCAGAGAACACAATCTCAGTTATGATATCACAGTCATCCCGCCCAGGATGCTGGGGAGGGAATATGTCAAGACTGCCGGCCATTATCATCCCCATGTTCCGGGAACCGGGCTCTCATATACAGAGGTATACCAGGTGCTTGAGGGAAAAGCTACCTATCTGCTGCAAAAGCAGGAAGGGGAAAGGATCACAGATGTGATGGTCTACAATGCAAATAAGGGGGATTGTGTGCTCATTCCTCCGGATTACGGGCACATAACCATCAACTCTTCGGGTGAGACCCTGAAGATGGCAAATTGGGTGCACAGGGACTTCTCTTCGATCTATGATACTATCCGGAAGCTTTCAGGCGGAGCTTACTACCTGCTTGCGGAAGGTTTTGTTAAGAACGCCAGCTATCAGGATGTTCCTCCTATCAGGTTCATGAATGTTATGGACTATCCCGAGCTGGGACTTTTCGCAGGAAAAGACATGTACGGCCTTGTCACTGATATTTCCAGACTGGAATTCCTTGGAGAGCCGCAGGACTACGCGTCCGTGTTCGAGAAAGCTATTTCCGGAAAGTAACTGTTTAATTGTACGAACATATAAATGGTCCGAGCTATTAGAACGGTTAGAGGTGTGTAGTTGCAAAAAAAGAGCCGTATACAATTTACTTCTGCCAAGATAGAGGACCTGATGTTCAGGACTACCTTTAACTCCCGTACACGGGAGGGCGATGTCATAGTTAACCTGTCCCTGATCAACAGCAAGGATTATGATGATGTCATCCGGATATTCAGTCTGGCTGCCAACAGCGGCCTTGCGGTGAGCCCGATGATAAAGGTCCTCCGTGAAGGTGATACGATCGGCGACATGACCATAGGGAAAGACGAGGTTGGTTTTGCAACTATATGCAGTATAACTATCGACGGCATTCTCCTTAAAGCAGGCGTGATGATAAAGCCCCTGTTTGGAGGCCTGGTGGAGATAAGGGAGGGCCTTCCTGTACGCTTTACCAATGTGCTCACGTATAAAAGCACCACCATTGACCCGCTGGAAGTATTGATGTCACAGGAACTGACGTCTGTCATGGAAATGATCAGGACAGGGACAGGCAAGATACTTGCGAACTTAAGGGAAGCTCCCATGATAGCACGGGATATCATTGACAGTACGCTCTCCGATATGGTGGAGGCAGGCATAACCGGCATCCTTGAGGTTGGCGAGCCCAATACCCGGATACTGGATGTACCTGTAGAAAGGGACCATCTGGGTATCGTGGTCATAGGTGGAACGAATCCGATGGCGATCGTCCAGGAGCACGGCATCCCCATCAGGACCAATGCAATGTCCACAATGATGAGTTTCAGCGAGATGAAACACATCAGGGATATGTGAACCTGCAGGCGATGCAGTATATGTGCTTTACACGCATCTCAACGCATCTTTAGTATTCATACACGGCCTGATGTCTGTGTGGCTATGATCGCATTCAGCCGTTCAATGAACTCTTCCTTTTTTCCAAAAGGCACTGTTGCGCCGGCAGCAATATCGTGTCCGCCTCCGGCACCTCCGATCTCCTGGCATACCTGGCTGATGGCCTCTGAAAGATTGAGCCCTCTGTTCACCAGCTCCTGTGTGCCCCGCGCAGACACTTTATAGCCGTCATCCTTGTCTGCAAATGCCACTATGGGAAGACGCCGGTTGCCGGACGCATGGCTCATGCCCGCCACTATTCCCACTATGGTTTCAGGTATGCTGCTGCCTGCATCGAAGTACTGCAGGTGTGATAATTGTGTTACTCCCCTCTCTTTTACAAAATTAAGCCCGTCCACAAGGTTCTTGCGATGCTCAGCTAACAGTTTCTTCGAGTCCTCGTATGCCTCTCCCCTGTCCCCCATGCAGACAGCCATTCCTATCTCAGCCTTCATGTATCTCCCGGTTGCATTGAGCAGGGTCGCATACTCGCTGGCATCTCTCATTTCTGTGCCTTCCTTCTCCCGCAGGAGTATGTAACATTCGCCGACAAGACGGTTGACGCTGTATGATGAGAGGCCGTTCTGCACCGAGTACTGTAGAAGAGATGATGTCACCTTTATCCTCTCCTCATCGGAAAGGTCTATCCACCTGCGCCATCTCTCATCTTCTGCACAGCGGAACCCTATCTTCTTAAGGAACTCTATGCATGCGTCCTCATTGCCTGTAAGTCCGGGCAGGTAAGGGTCAGAAGAATACTGCAGCATTTTATATACGGGCCTGGTCTGCTTGCCGAACAGGGATATGTCCGTCTTTGATGTTATCACGTCAGGATTTGCATTGAGTATCTCCCGGTTGAGGCTCACGAGTTTCCCATATTTACGGTACTGCATGTCCCCGATACATCCGACGATCGCAAGATCTGCAAGGTCCCTGTTGCCTCCCAGCTGGCCCGCAAGTATGAATGCAGCTCCCGAACCGCTTATCTCAAACGAACCATTTGCTCCGAAAAGATGAGGATTCAGATGCAGTTCCATGTCTCCCTGAGGGCGATGATGGTCAGCGATCACCGCATGCAGGCCATATTTATTGATGTGCTCTATCTGCCCGCTGCCAAGATCTGTGAATATCACGAGTTCCGGGTTATTGTCTGCAAGCTCCCGGACGATGGCCTCATCAAGCTGCTTTACAAATAGCATATTGTATTCGATCCCTGCCCTTTCCATTGCCCTGGCAATGATGGCTGCGGAGCTTATCCCGTCAGCATCGATATGTGACACAAGCTGTACTTCTTTATGTTTCCTGATCTCTTCCGCGCACCTTGAGGCACGCTGAGCCATCTGTATCATTGTTTCAGACATCTTTCCTCATGATAGCATCCTTGAGCCGTTCTTCCATCCCTGCGGATCGATAACATATTTATTCCCTGTTCTCTCCATCCTGCAGAACTCCTGGATCTCTCCTATTGTGAATTTTGTCATATCGTCCTGATGGAACCTGTCATTAAGCACGTTCCAGGGTATGATATAAGCTTCTCTGGAGTGTCCTGCTCCCATTTTAAGTTCAATTGCAAGGAAGCCTGTTCTCCCGGAACGCCTCAGGAAATCCGATATCCTGTCTATCTGGTGCGCTCCGTTCTTATCGGTCGTGAAGTGCTGGGTGAAATATAATGCCTTTGCCCCCTTGTCGACAGATATGCTCTTGCACTCTATGCCCAGGTAGTAGTCAGGATTCAGCGAATCCACAAGCACATCAAGGAACTGCGGAGTGAACCTGTGCTGTTTAAGGCGATGAGCTATGCCTCTTATATTCTGTTCTTCAAAATATCTATTGAACGACTGGACAAGTACTCTCTCAAACTCTGTCATACAAGACCTGCTTTTTTAGGGATAAGAGGACCTGATAACTTAAAAATACTATGTCCCGGCGTTAACTTGATGTACTTTATCCTTCAATTATCCGGGGATGAATAAGAGAAACGCAGAAATAATATCCTCAGTGGGCTCAGTGGTCCTGCTGGCAATACTTTTCATTATTGTTCACCAATATATTCCCCAGTCCCAGGAATATGGTTTTGTTGCTTCGCTTGTGATCTTTATAGTAGTTGTTTCCCTGGTAGGCCTCAAACTGAACAGGATGGAATGACAGGGGATGTACAATGGCCGTATTTACCGGATATGTGGACCTTGATACACAAGGAGATACTGATATCATAGATGTGACCTCCCGTGTTGCGGGCATCGTCGCATCATCCGGAATAAAAGATGGCATTGTGCTGGTATTTGCATCCGGTTCCACTTCTGCGATAACTACCCTTGAGTATGAGCCCGGCCTTGTTTTCGACCTGCGGGAGGCTCTGGAGCGTCTTGTTCCCCGGGATATGTATTACAAGCATCATGAAAGATGGCATGACGGGAACGGTCATTCTCACATAAGGGCTTCGATGCTCGGACAAAGCAAGTCTTTCCCGGTGATAAATGGGAACATCCTGCTGGGTACGTGGCAGCAGATAGTGTTCATAGACATGGACAATCGTCCGCGTTCAAGGCAGGTAGTTGTCCAGGTCTGCGGAGAATAGGCATAAGCCGGAAAGGGTAATATCCTGAAACATAACAAAGACCCCGATTCCGGGAATCAGGATCTCTTTTAGGTCATTGTGGTTCTCAGTTGTTCTGCTTGACCAGGAATTTGACGAAATCAGGGCTCAGTCTTGTTTCCCTGACCATCTTGTCCTCGATCTCTTCATCTGACATTCCGTCCGCCCTGTACTGGTCGATACGGTCATAGACACTCTGTGAGACCTCGGAGTATTCATTGATATCCTTTCTGTGTCCCCATACGTCTCCTTCAAGAAGGTCGATCCCCTGCATCTCAAGGTACATCCTGGCGGAATTTGAAATGGTCCTTTTATAGGAGCTTGGGATATGCAATGCCTTTACATTGGGGCACTTCAGGACAAGGGAGAATATGTCTGTGTTAGAAGGCCTGAATGCAAGGTGTACGATCTCCTCATTTGGTCCAAGTGTATTGATCTCATCTTTTGAGCTTACTACTCTTATTTTCATTTTTGATCACCATATACTTTGTGCTTTAAGTACTATATATTTCAAAATGCACATATTATTTTGTCAATAACGATGCAGCATTTTACCAAGTAATTATTTAGTGTATATACAAAGTTTTATTTAAAGGTTGCTAATCATATAACATTATACCAATGATATAAATTAGTTTAATCGTATAAATAATTAATTTTTGTTTACTGTTCGGATCTCATAAATGGATTCTAAGGACATCGGCCCTGATAACCTGCTTGTGATCCTGATACTACCTATATATAATTTAATATTATAATTTTATGTTTTCTATAATTCTTATCGGGTATTTCCTGCGTTCTTTACGGTATTATATTAAGTTTTATCTGCCTTGCCTCAAATATAAGGACAGTGATGCATACAATAACAGTAATCTGTATTTAAGTTTTCCCGCCTTGCATAAGCAAACCCCCCCGGATTCCTTTTAGCAAGGTCATGTAAACCTATATATAAAAAAACGACATTCCCTGCTTAGTTATGCCGCCACATGCACTAAGTCTTAGGACTAAAATGAACACTAAGTTCATCTATCTGCTTTTTGGTGTCATCCTTACTTATTTTTCAAGCTACCTGCCCGATCTGGCAGGCGTGGTGGGAATCGAGGAAACGCACATAAGTTCCATAGTTGCGTTCGGTTCATTGAATGGCATGCTCTTCGGCCCTGTCTGGGGCGCCATTGTTTCCGGCACAGGCATGCTGTTGCATGAACTCAACACTCCCGGTTATATCAGCAAGAACGCTTTCAAAGTGCTGTCCCCTTTTTTTATAATGCTGTGCTCTGTAGTATCAGGCCTGATAGTTCAAAGGAAACATCGCATGGCCATCAGTATCTATGGGTCCCTGATATTCATCTGGTACTCTACGGACGTGGGCAGGGAAGCATTCTATTATCCCTGGTTCCATATAATTGCACTTATGGCTTTTCTGATAGTAGGGAAATATACCACACAGTCTATCTACTCAAAAACTTATATTTTCATATATCTGCTGTTCGCAGCCCTGCTAGGTGTCATGTCGGACCACCTGGCGGGCTCTATTGCCTACTCCTATATCTATGATCTGCCTGCAACCGCATTTGCTTCTGCAGTGATGCTCTATCCTGCGGAACGCATCATACTGGCGTTAAGCGCGGCTTTTATTGCATTCTTCCTTTTATGTATATATAAAGATATAATCCTCTCTTCAGGCAACCTGAGAGAAGATGTCAACAATATCCGGTCGCAGGAAATGGAAGAATATCTGCAATGCGACGTACTCCCTCTGATAAAAAGCGAGGACAAGGGACGTCGCTGACCCGCGCAGGCCATAGCCTAGTGAAAACATTCAAGTTTCTGTTTTATGGCGTAGATAGCTCTGGAAAATTCATGTTCCTGATCTGAAAGGGCCAGTATCTCATCGTGACGCGTTGCTATGTTGCACATGCAGGGTATTGTCGCAAGCACCGGTATTTCAGAGTTTTCCTGCTCTGCTATCTTTCCGTCCAGGGAGCAGTGGTGCATGTTATTGACAATGACACATCTTTTGTTAAGGCACTTATATACTCCGTTATAAAGCTGCTCCGTACACTCAAAACAGGATCTAGTGGAATTCTTCATTATCAATACGATATCACTGGCTGCAACAGCGTTTATAGATTCATATTCCACGCCCGGTCCTGTATCAAATATAATTACATCTGTCTCGTTCCTGATAAGCTCTTTTTTTCCGATAATGATATTCTTCAGTGCATTGGATTGCCATTTCCTGTCCTTGCTTGCAAGTTCACGTATTTCGTTTATATCCGGGTTTGAATAGCCTACAGAGAGTTTCCCACGGATCTTCAATTCTCCGCTTACGTCATAAATTATCTCATTGATCCCTCTTTTCCCCGAAAGCAGATCATTGACCCAGAAAGATACACTGTCTGGATCCGGTTTGAAATATGTGCACAGGGAAGGTCCTCTCATATCCATGTCCAGAAGGCATACTTTCATACCATCGAGAGCATAAGCTGCGGCAAGATTTACTGCAATACTGGTTTTACCAGTCCCGCCTTTTGCTGAATGTACCGCTATTGTAAAGGTCATAGCAACTCGTATTCCTGAACAGTCCAAAGCAAATAAACGTTTTCAGATGAAATATTTTTCCTTTTGAAAATATATCCTTCTTATACTGTCTTAGATAATCACAGCACTGAGTTATTACTTCCTCATATCATTCCACGATTAACATATTTTGCTACTGATATGGAAATATACTTTCCTTCCTGACCTGTACTTTTCCACGTGTTCCATTCTGACAAGTTGGTTGAGATAATTACTTTCAACAGCTCTTTCCTTGCGTGTGAGCTCTGCAATATCCTCTGCAGTAGCAGGCCCTATCTCAAAAAGAGTGGTTGCTGTCGTGCGCAGATGGTCCGGAAGTGAGAGCAGCATCATCACGTCCAGTGAATCGTCCGGCTTAACCTTTTTATTTAAAAGAGGATCTTCATCTTTTTTTAACAGGAGCTTATCCAGTTTATCATTTATCTCTCTCAGATTGTAAAGTATCTCTTCAAGGATTTCGTTTTCTAGCATTATGTTCCCTTTTGTTTTGATCCGCTGTTTAACATACATATTCATATTTTATACTTGCCTGTTTTAATAAAAGTTTTAACTCATATCTGAACTAAGTTTTTTGGACATATATACTCCATCTCGCTCGTAGCCCAGTTTCCGGTAATACCCCTTAACACCTATGCCACTAAGGATAGCCAGTTTGCTATAACCGGCGTCATGGGATATTTCCTCCGCACATGCGACCAGTTCTCGGCCGTATCCTTTATGCTGCCAATCACACTTTCCGGCCTTATCGCCCACAGGCACCATGGATCCATATACATGCAGCTCCCTTCCCAGGGCAGCGCCCTTAAGTTCCTCCCGGTGCGGCATGCCGGGGAAACGCAGCCTCAGGAAACCTATCAGTATATCCTGGACGGTATCCTCAAAAGCAATGAAATGCTCTTTTCCTCCGCAGCAATCATAGCTCTCAACGGTAAGTTCGATATGTTCCTCCTCGGGCTCTCTTCCTTTGAGGATATTATGTCCTACTTCACGGCATCTTATACAGCGGCATCTGCCTCCGTGCTGCTCCAGATGGTTTTGCGCAAGCTGCCTGACGTTGCTTTTCCGGACTCCCGCCAGTATCTGGGAAGCCGGTATGTCCCGCTGGATGCGCTGCATGCGTACCCACTTCGGTACAAGTGACTTGATATGAGCCAGAAGACCCACAGCATCTTCATCCCCTATCGCGTGATAATCTCCGCGTTCCCATATTTTATGCAGCTCTGTGCCCTCTGTGACAAGCGTGGGATATATCTTAAGGTAGTCAGGCATGAACCCCGGATCAGTAAAAAGTCTCCTGAAATTCCTTATCTCTCTATCTTCATCCATGCCGGGAAGTCCTGGCATCATGTGGAAGCCCACCTTCAGGGCACTGTCCCTGAGCAGTCTGTTGGCTTCAATGCTGTCTGCAACAGTATGTCCCCTGCGCATTCTGGACAGCACGAAATCATATGTGCTCTGGACACCAATTTCCACTTTGGTCGCGCCAAGCTCCAGCATCCTGTCTATATGTTCCGGCCGTGCCCAGTCGGGCCTGGTCTCAAAGGTAATGCCTGTATTCTTCACCTCTGCGGTCTCATTGGCCTTATGCACATCTTCCAGTGTGACATAGGGACAGGCTTTCCCGATGGTCATGGCATCATTGCGCCACTCCGTCCCGTAAAAGTCGTTCATTGCCTCAATGCATCGTTTTGCGTACCATTCCTGGTAGTCTATGGACCTTGCAGAAAAAGTACCGCCCATGACGATGAGCTCGGCTTTTTTTATATCGTGCCCGATATCTCTAAGCTGCTCAAGCCGGGAGGTAACTATGCGGTAGGGATCATAATCGTGCTGTATCGCACGCATAGTAGAAGGCTCCCTGCCCATATAGCTCTGGGGTGAATTGAACTGCGAATCCGGCCCGCCCGGGCAGGGCACGCATATCCCGTGAGGGCACAGGGCGGGAGACGTCATCGCTGCTATGACAGCAACCCCGGAGATGGTACGCACCGGCTTGCGCTGCAGCACATCCCTTACCTTCTTTTGTTCTTCCTCGCTTCCTGCCATCAGGATGTCCGCATTCTTAGGAAGGCTGGCAAGCCGGCAACTCTTTGCCATTTTCTTCTTTGCTTCGTTCAGCTGGCGCAGATCAGTGATCCTCCCGTCGATGACCATCTCCAGGATCTCCCTGCATGCGCCGTTAAAATCAGTATATTCCGCAGTCATTTGTATGGATCATATTCCTTTTGGCCTGCATTACTGGCAAAAACCTGCCACAAGGGCTTCCAGTTGTATACGCTCATTGGATGCGTCTGTCAGGCAGAGGTCGGCGTCAGCTATCCTTATTACCCATCCGGCTATGACCGCATCGCTCTCGTTGGAAGATGCTGCCATTGCATGCAACTTCAACAGGATCTCCTGTCCCGACATACCCTCCTCCAGGATAAGGTCATCTATGGCTTTACGTGCCTCGATGATGTCCTTTGAAACAGCGGCCTGGAACAGGTGCATGACATTCTCCGATCTTTCCTTCAAAGTACATTCATATATTTCCTGTGACCCGATATTGGAATCCCGGAAATGCAGGGATGCCACCTGCAGGGTGTGAAGCGCCCTGGCAACGTTCCCGTTTGCGTGATAGCCAAGCGCGTCCACGCCGTCCTCGGAGACCGACAGCCCTTCTTTGTCTGCCACTTCCCGGATGAACTTTGCGAGCTTATCGGCTGAAACATGCGTAAAGAACAGTTGAAGGCCTCTTGACCTGAGAGGAGCTATGAGTTTTGAAGGCTGTGTCGTGGAAAGTACGAACCTGCAGGTAGTTGTGTATTTTTCCATTATCCTTCTCAGTGCATGCTGGGCATCGGAATTGAAAGCCTCTGCGTTATCAATAAAGATTATCTTAAAGTCCGCGTCAATGGGCGCCATACTGGCATATTCATTAACTACTTCCTTGAAAATGGCAATAACGCTCTTTGATATTTTGGAAGGGTCATCGGTGCCTATGATGCGCAGGAACCTTTTATCACGTACAAGGTAACGCTTGCCCTGTTCAAAGAAATCCGACGCATTGAAGTACGTGAGATTATGCTCTTGCCCCTCGCCATATATCTCGCGTGCCATTGCAAAGGCTGTCGATGATTTCCCGGTATTTTCCGGTCCGTGGAAAACCAGGTGGGGAAGATTCTTCGAGCGGACAAGCCTGCGGATCATATCGACGGATTCTTCGTTACCCAATACTTCATCCAGATTCGAAGGCCTGTATTTTACTGTCCAGATATCTTTCACGTTCCTCACCTGATATGTTCACTCTTGCTCACTCTGTCTTGCTGGCGCTTTTCTCCGCACTTGCCTCAAGTACATAAAGAATGATCCTTCCGTAGGTCGGCCTGGCTATCAGTACGCCTATCAGGACACCCACGATAGTCGTTATCGCGAATCCCTTCAGGGCCCCAAATCCCATTACCACGAGCGGGGACATTGCTATCACAGTTGTCGCTGCAGCGCCGAATATGATGGCGAATGCTTTTGTTATCCTCGCCAGATATACCTTTCTCGGAGGAAGCTTGCCCTCGTAGAGCACTTCATCAGTAATGATGACAAGGTGGTCTATGCCTGTACCCATTACAGCTATGATACCTGCAATGCTTGCAAGGTCCAGCTGCCAGCCGATAGCACCGGCAAAACCGAGGATCATTATCACTTCACTGGCAGATATTGCTACCATGGGCAGGAGTATCTCCGGTTTCCGGTATCTCCTGTAAACAACGGCTGCAACTGCAAGCAGAGTGATCACTCCGGCAAACAGTGCCTGGGTCTTGAACTGCTCACCCAGGGAAGCGTCCACCTGTCCGGAACCTATGACCTCCACATTGACCGGGAGAGCCCCTGCACGCAGATGTATCTGCAACTGTTCGGCCGTGGCCTTGCTACTTTCGTCTGCTCCGGTGGATGCCTGCCATGAGTATATGGGATACTGGGCCAGGGTTGATGCCGCAGAGGGGCTCAAAGGTGCGCTGTATACTTCTTTCTCGTCAAGGTACATTATCAGGTTATGGGACAGCGGATCGGTTGTTGCACCTGTCTCTATGGCTGCCTTCTGGAGTGCAAGCGCACCTGCGTCTGTCAGGGTGAACGGCGTGTACCATCCTTCGTTATCCCCATATCCTGCTATCCCGACGCTCTGGATCTCGTCCCCATAGAGCACATGCCTGCTGGCATTACCCTCTGTCGCTATCCTTATCTCGAACTTTCCGGGCTTTGATGCTATATCCTGGGCAGTGGCAAGGTCCATTCCTGCAAAATCGATGAGGATGTAATCATCTCCGACCACCCTGACCGGTATGTCCTTGAGACCGAGGGTGTTCAGTTTGTCGCTTAGGATGTCCTTTGTCAGGTCGCGTGTCTCTGCCCTTACTCCCTGCCGGTAGATGGGTGTGCCGTCACTGTCACGGACGATGTATCCTCCAGCTGCGGACATGGCCTTTTCCAGGTCTTCCAGGGAAACGGATGTCCTTATCTCATATTCCACACT
>DANZ01000067.1 GCA_002501695.1 Methanolobus sp. UBA474
CTGATCGGTTTCGTCATCTACGGATTCATCATCTTTCTTATCTTCAGTAGTCTGTGAACTATAAGATTCAGAGGCATCATCTTTGCTCGCGGGATCATCAATACCTGGTTCATCATCTGATGCATCATCATCGGTACCGGGATCATCATACGATCCATTATCATTGGTACTTGGCCCTTCATCAGCCGATTCATCATCACCGGTGTCGGGATCATCATTATCCGATTCATCATCATCGGTGTCGGGATCATCACTATCAGATTCATCATCATCGGTGTCGGGATCATTATTATCCGATTCATCAACACTGGTACCTGAATTATCATATGATCCACTTTCAACGGTACCTGAAGCATCATCATCATCTGCGTTATTAGTTTCAGATCCTTCTTCCGTGTTGATGGGTTCTTCAGACGCCTGACCTTCGTCAGAGTTCGATTCATCGTCAGTATTTGACAGATCTATGCCATCAGCACCATTATCGTCATCTTCCGCGCCATCATCGGTATCCGTATCAGAACTTTCTTCTCTGTCATCATCCGGATCTCCGGCATTCTCATCGTCAGAGTCTGCGCTGGCTATACCTGCAGACATTAAGAACAGAAGAAGTAAAATGGCACAGAACAGACTCCTTCGTAATTTCCAGGAACCGGACCTTCTGGTATTCTGTTCACATAAAAGCATAGATAGACCCCACAAACCCTATCGTTACAAACATAGTTCCCCTGTGAAGCAATAAAAAGAGTAGAAACTGTCTTAAGGATAACTGATACCACATTAATTAAAAAAGGGTAAACAGGAAGACATAGACTATCTTCCGTTCTGGGGCCATTAACAGGTAAGATGTCAACGTTTAAAACGCCTGTAGCGTTTCCCGTCAGGATTGCCAAGTTGCGCGATAGTTTTGCCGAGGGAAACCCTATACCTGTAGCTCACAATTCCTAAAGCCGTAAGCCCGATGATAGCAATATATACAATACCGGAAGATCTCCTTTCCTGTGTAGCAGAAGTGGAGCCGGCAGGGTCAATGGCATCATCTAAGGACATCGTACTGTTCTCATCATCATTCAATTGCGAAGCATTCTCCTCCCCGTCCTCAGCAAAAGCGCTCTCATCAACGCTCGATATGGCGAATACTGAGAACTCAGGAACATTTGCAGTGTAATAAACATAAGTTCCGTCCTCACCCGTCCCGGAAGTAGATAACTGTTCCCACGCCCCGTCAGCATACCGGAGCAATTCTATAGAAACCGCATCCACATTACTGGCTTGGATCCATTCCTTTTCCACCCGGAATTCAACACTTGCATCGGATATGCTTTCCGGAGAGAACTTTTCATCCCCCACCCAGATATTAACGTTCCTGTAAACTTTCCCGGGAGCCTCCTTCCTGACCAGGGTGGAAGTGCCTTTTAACGACTCGACAACAGTCTTTGTCTGCCCGCCATTCAGGCGCGTGGTGAGGCTGACATTTGTGATAATGCTGTTCTCCTTTGTGAAACTGTATATAGTCTCTCTATCCTTCATAACATACCTGATAGAGTAATCCTTGAACTCAACGTTCTCGTAACTCTCTCTGCTGCCTGAGGAACTGCCACCACTGCCGCCTCCGCCGCTCCCGCCACCACCGGAAGATCCGGAACCTGATGGCTCTTTTACTGTAACGGCGATCGTTTGATAATCACTTAGCTTGCCATCGCTTACCTTGAAACTCACAGAATAGGTCCCCTTCTGTGAAGCGGAAGGTGTCCATCTGAATACCCCGGATGAAGTGTCAAAACTTGCTCCTGATGGCAGTCCTGATGCAGACAATACCAGCTGGTCGCCATCTCCGTCAGACGGATCTACTGTAAATTCCAGCATTTTCCCAATGGTGGCAGCCTTCACCCCTATTGCATCAAGCTTCGGAGGCATATTGGTGTTATCCACTATGATCGTGGCAGTTGTGCTTGCAGTTGATAAGCCGTCTGAAGCAGTGAACTGGACATAATGGGTGCCATAGTCAGAGTAACCAGGGGTCCACATGAACGTATTCCCCCTGATGGTGCCAGATGACTTGTTTGTCTTGAACGTGAGAGCATCGCCATCATGATCTGTTGCAGTGATCGGGATCTGTAAAGCCTGTGTTTCACTGATAAACCTGGCAGGAATGTAACTTATTTCCGGAGCCCTGTTAATGTTGACGACCTCAATTGTCACAGTCCTGTAATCGGAGAACAGGTAGTTACCACGGCGCTCATAAGCTCTGAATTCAATTGTGTGCTTACCTGCATCGTCGTAGCCAGGAGTCCACGTAAACAGACCCGTTGTGCTCTCAAGCCTTGCACCGTCGGGATAATAATCCATGGAATAGCTCAGTAGATCGTTATCACTGTCTGAAGCAGTAACGGTGAAAGACAACTCTTCATTCTCATTCACTTTCTGGCCGGGAACTGCTGCTATTTCCGGAGTGAATGCCGGAGCTCCCACTGCGATCGTAACTCTTTTTGAATCAGAGTTCAGTACACCGTCACTGACAATGAACTCAATATAACGGTAGTCAGTAGTAGTGGGGGTCCACCTGAAAAGGCCTGTTGCAGTATTAAGTTCAGCCCCGTCGGGCAATTTATTTACGTTTGAATAAGTAAGGATATCACCATCCGGATCATAGGCTGCCAGTTGTATGGTTATCTGCTCATTTTCCCTGGACGAAACATCAGGAATTGAATAGAGCGTGGGCTGCCTGTTGATATTAACAACGTTCACCTTTGCGGTCTGCGTTTCCTTTTTGTCCCCGTCGCTTACAGTGAACTCTATCGAATGTTCACCGGCATTATCATACGAAGGTCTCCATGAGAACTTATTGCCTGATATGGTACCAAATGGCACATTCTTGGAAAATGCCAGGACATCACTATCAGGATCTGAAGCCGTGAAAGTTATTTCAAGAAGGGTGTTCTCGTTCACAACAGGATCCGAAACCGGAGAGAATACAGGTGGACGGTTCGCATTGTTCACTGTGATAGTGACATATTCGGAATCCTGGCCTTTACCGTCCGAAACAACGAATTCGACCTGATAGATACCAGACTGATCGTAAGCAGGTGTCCACTGGAAAACACCGGAGACCGTGTTAATATCTGCATTTTTGGGAAGGCTTGGCGAGGAGAATGTAAGAGTGTTATTATCAGTATCGATTGCCGAGAGTGTGAAAGTCAGCAGGCTGTTCTCACTCACGGACCTGGGGCCGATGACCGCAAGAACAGGCTCCCTGTTAGCATTGACAACAGTTATTGTTATGTTCGAATATACAACCGAGGTTCCGTCTGCCGCTGAGAAGCTTACAGGATATGCGCCTGCATCACTGTGACCCGGTGTCCATGAAAATACCTTTTTGCCTGCATTCTGTCCGCTCCCGTCAGTAAAAGAGGCGCCTTGGGGCAGGCCCATGATGCCGTAAACGATATTATCGCCTTCATGATCGATAGCCGATACCGCAAATGTGAGAAGCTGTCCTTCATCAATGTTCTGATCCTGAACCTGGAAGGTTGGGGGAAGATCACTGCTGGTGCCTGGAGCATTTCCATCATCGGCGCTGGCTGTCCCGCCGGCAGCACTAAACAACAATATTGCTACAGCCAGGATAAAGAGAATACTGTTTTTCAGTCTTCGGTCATTATTCAGAAAGGCATTTTTCATGCAATGAACATAAATATCCGTGTTGCCCACCATGAATGGTGTATCTGGGCTTACAGTAGATAAATATTACTTTATATATATCTAGAATTATATTGACAATCCAATAGATACTAAAAAAGAATGGCAGAATTGAGTATCCTGCCACAGTTTAAATTGATCTTTTACGGGAACAAGGCGACAAACCTAGCGCCTGGAACGCCTGTAGCTTTTTCCGTCAGAGTTGCCCAGTTTGAAGAGCATCTCACTAACCTTCTCCCTATACATGTAACCTACAGTGCCGACACCTGCCATGCCCACCAAAACAAACAGGATGAGCCAGGAAGACTTCTTTTCAGGGTTAATAGGAGCAGTGCCATTCAGTCCTTCGCTATCATCAACAGATCTGGAGATGTTCTCATCATCATTGGACTCGTTCCCTTCCCCGTCCTCAGCAAAAGCGCTCTCATCAACGCTCGATATGGCGAACACTGAGAACTCAGGGACCTTCGCAGTATAATAAACATAGGTTTTATCCTGACCTTTTATGCTGGTCGGCAGATAACCCCATGAGTCAGAATATCGGAGTAGTTTTATGGAAGCAGGATCTACAGAGTTTTCTGTGAGCCAGGCCTTTTCAACCATGAACTCTACTTTTGCCTCTATCAGATTACCGGAAGAGAACTTCTCATCCCCGACCCATATGTTCAGATTCCTGTAAACTATCCCGGGAGCGTCTTTCTTAGCCATGCTGGAAGTGTTTTTAAGCATCTCTACCATGGCCTTGGTCTCTCCTTGATTCAGGCGGGTCCTTATAATGACAGACTGGATACTGTTGTTCTCCCTCTTGAAGGTGAATACATTATCCACATCCTTCAGAACGTATTTAATAGAATAGTCCTTGAACTCTATGTTCTCGTATTCTTCACTGCTTGCCTGGGAGCTGCCGCCACTGCTTCCCCCGGAGGAGCTGCCGCCTGTAGAGCCACCTGAGGATTCGCTTGCCTCTTTCACTATGATCGAAACGGTCTCTTCATCAGTGCTCTCACCGTCAGTCACTTCAAAAGTAACCGAGTGCATGCCTGTCTGGGAAGTGGAAGGAGTCCACTTGAAAACATGGGTCTCATTGTCAAAGGTTGCGCCTGAAGGCATTTCTGTTGCTGAGAATACCAGGGTGTCATTTCCCCCCGAGGCTTTCACCGTGAACTGCAGTGCGTTCTTCACCACAACTGTTTTCGAAGATATTGTTGCGATCTCCGGCGTGGTATCTGTTTCGGAGTTGACCTCACTGACAGTTATTCTGGCAGTTGCACTAGCGCTTTGGGCTCCGTCTGAAACTGTGAAATCTACATAATAAGTTCCTGCCTGACCTGTAGCAGGAGTCCACTCAAAGATGCCCGTACTTGCATCCAGTTCCGCACCATCAGGAAGGTTCGGTGAAGAGAAGGTAATTTCGTCCCCATCGTCATCACTTGCTGGTAACGTGAATGTTAAAAAACTGTTCTCGTCGACATACTGCGGATCTACAGGCGGGAACAGGGGCGCATCATTTACAGGACCCAAGACATTTATTTCGGCAGTTGCACTAGCGCTTTGGGCTCCGTCTGAAACTGTGAAATCCACATAATAAGTTCCTGCCTGACCTGTAGCAGGAGTCCACTCAAAGATGCCCGTACTTGCATCCAGTTCCGCACCATCAGGAAGGTTCGGTGAAGAGAAGGTAATTTCGTCCCCATCGTCATCACTTGCAGGTAATGTGAACGTTAAAAAACTGTTCTCGTCAACATACTGGGGATCTACAGGCGGGAACAGGGGCGGATTGTTTTCATCGACAGGAGCAATGACAGATATTGTGACAAACTGGGTAACTGTTGAGGCCCCATCTGTTGCAAAGAACTGCAGTTGGTGCTCACCGGAGTCATCATCACCTGGAGTCCAGCTAAACTCGCCTGTGTTCGCATTAATTAAAGCATCAGACGGCATATCTTCTATACCGTATGTTATCTGGTCAGGCGTAGGGCCTACTGCAGAAACAGTAAATGATACTGCATCGCCTGCTGTAACTGTCTGATCATCGATCTCATTAAACTGTAATGATTCAGCTTCAGCGCTTACAATAGCAGAGCCAAGGACAAGCAGAGACAATGCAAGGACACATATGCCGTATTTCTTTAACCTGTAGTGACAGGAGAACGATTTTTTTTCATCACTTGAAATAGTGAAACTCATGGATAACCCACCTTAAAGGCTGTATCTGGGCGTGCAAAGTAATAAAGATTAGTATTAATTTTTATTCTTAAATAAAAGTAAAAATATAAATAGAAAACTATTTTCAGTATCAAGTGTGAAAATAGTGACCAAAGTATAAGCAATGATCAAGATCAATGAGCAAAAAAGACTGCCAGGCGTTATAAAACCCTGGCAGGAAGGATTCAAACTACAGGTTCCATTAGATCCTTTTTAACCGCCTGTAGCGTTTCCCGTCAGGATTGCCCAGATACATGCGGATCTGCGAGAGATGGTCTTTATGTCTGTAACTTAGCACCCCAATGACTGAGATCCCTGCAAGGACCAGCAGGAAAGTGATGGCACCCGAAGACTGCGGTTCCTGAGATACAGCGTTATCTGCTCCCAGAGCCTGGTTGTCTGCCGCTGACATCTGTACGCCCTCTTCATCCAGAGATGACGATGAACCCTCCGGGGTGCTGACTGAAACCGCCTGCAGATCCTCCTCACTCATACCGGAAATGGCAAATGCCGAGAAATTCGGAGTCTTTGCAACATAATACACATATGTTTCGTCCTCGCCTGTCATGCTGGTCGGCAGTTGAGCCCATGCACCGCTGTTATATCTGCACATTCGGATCGATGCCGCATCTATGCTATTTTCGCTCATCCAGCTCTTCTCAACCTTGAAAGTTATTGTTGCATCAGACATAAGGTTCTGGGTTATCTTTCCGTCCCCCACCCATATGTTCACATTCCTGTAAACTTTCCCGGGAGCCGCCTTCCTGACCAGGGTGGAAGTGCCCTTAAGCATCTCTATCATGGTCTTGGTCTGCCCTCCGTTAAGGCGTGTTGTAAAACCAATGGACAGGATGCTGTTGTACTCATTCCTGAATTCGAACACCGTCTCAGTATCCCTCAGAACATACTTAATAGAATAGTCCTTGAGGGCGATGTTCTCATCGTCCTCACCGGTCGTCTGGGAGCCGCCGCCGCTACCTCCTGCACCACCGGATGCGGGAGTTGTTATGGACGGAGCCTCAGTAACTGTAATATTAAGACTGCCTGCCTCACCAGAACCATCAACAGCAGTAGCCGTAACTGTTACCGTACCTGCTCCGGTACCTGTAAGCAATCCTGCCTGGGTTATTGTAGCGGTCCCTTTTATGCCTGCGACAGTCCATACAATGTCCTTATTGCTGGCATTTGCAGGGAAGACCGCTGCATTCATTTGCAGTGTCTTGCCCTTCACCACAGTAGTGGAATTCCCGCTTCCGGTCACGTTTATCCCGGTTACTGGTACTAATGCTGCATTTACAGTGACGAGCTGAGTTACGTTTGTCCCGCTGTCTGTGTGAGTTATAATTACTTGTGTGGCCTCTTCTTCCAGCTCAGTTCCATTTTCCGGGCTGACGCTGATCCCTTTAACTGCAAAGTTTCCAAAGTCAACGTCTTCCGTACTTGTGTCTGACCTGGTGAGTGTTACTACCAGGCCTGTCAGATCAAGGGTCTCACCTGCAGTGTAGATTACCCTGGGGAAGGTCTTGATGGCCATATGATCTACAGTTACTGCGTTCACAGTAATAGCCTGGATTGCAGTCTCTCTGCTTGCAGTATGAGTGATCCTTACCTGCTCATTTCCCACACCCAGTTCAGTTCCGTTTTCAGGGCTAACGCTGATCCCTTTATCCTTAAACTTTTCAAAGGCAACATTTTCCGTACTTGAGTCCGACTTGATGAGTGTTATCACCAGACCTGTCAGATCAAGGGTCTCACCTTCGTTATAGATTGTTTTCCCCGGAGAGGTGTAAATTTCGATATCATCTACTTCCGGAGGTTTCGAAATTACGGGAATTGCTTCGAACAGTACCCTGACATCCGCAGCAGCCTGATGGTTAGTGATCGTGTAGACAGGATCTTTCAGTCCGGTTGAAGAGTTGTTCACGGTCCAGTTCGTTACCTGATAGCCGGCTGAGGGTGTTGCACTGAAGACAATGACCGAACCTTCCTCAACTTCCAAGCCGGAGTAAATAGTAACATTATCTGCTGTTGCAGTTAACGTACCTTCTCCTGAACCTACGCCGAAGGTGACTGGATATACAGGCACAGGAGCAGTTTCGTTTGTGAGATCCAAACTGAGATCTGCAAATAGGTCCACCCCTGAGGCAACTGCCACGCCGGCAAAGCTCAAAGTGATCGCACATACCATAAATATAGTACATATGTTAGTTTTGACAATACTGTGTATACTACTGATTCTGACGTTTTTTGCGAAGGGATGCATTCATACCACCCTTAATGACAATTTAGACTCCAGATCGACAACATCTGAAGTATACTCCACTTTACTGATACATTCAAGTTGATCATAGCGGATACACAGTGAACTCACTGATGACCCCGCGTTTCTCCACTAACATACAATATACATTTCTATATTATAAAATTATTCAATATAGAAGTATTTATAAATTAGTATTAATTAATGAGGTATAATAAATATACAAAGTACCTGCAAAAACTTTATCAAAACCATACGTTATGAAAGGGTATCCTGCCATTCAGGCCCGGATCGAGATGACCACAATTGGATGCGCTATTAAACAAGACAAAAAGGAACATTCATCAATGGCTGCAAAGTGAATCGGTGATATCCAATTCCCTTGCCACCCTTGTAGGCATCCTCACGGGTCTTGCTATCGTTCTTTATGACCATGCCCTGGACAGCAGTGAGAAGTTCTTCTTTGGGGGCATCGACGGATATCCAAGATACTGTGTAATCCTTCTGCCTGCACTTGGCGGCCTTATAGTAGGCGTATTTGCCCACTTACTAATAAAGACCCGTCGCTATGATATTGAAGAAGTTATAGAAGCCACAACCCTTCGCGGAGGCCGAATATCTGCAAGGAATGCGTTCCTTGAGGTCCTGGCATCGATCATAACCATCGGGTCCGGAGGGTCGGCAGGTAAGGAAGCACCCGTTGTGCTTGCCGGATCAGGTATCGGTTCATTTCTTGCCCGCCTGTTCGGGATACACGGGAACAGGGTCAGAATACTGCTTGGCTGCGGAGCAGCGGGGGGAATTGCCGCTTCTTTCAACGCTCCCTTGGCAGGAGTGGTCTTTGCGGTCGAGGTCATACTTGGGGAACTGGAAGCAAAGACCTTCATCCCCATAGTCATATCCTCAGTCTTTGCAACACTGGTCTCTAACACTATCTTCGGAGTAAGGATCATTCAGGTCTCCGATTATCATCTTGTAAGCCCTTTCTATGAATCTGTACTTTACCTCGGACTTGGAATATGCGCCGGGATCATTGCATTGCTGCTAATGCGCTTTTTGCACGCATTCCACAGGTATTTTGACGCACTGAAAGTCAGCAAGGTATTTAAACCAGCAATAGGAGGCGCTTTTGTAGGGATTATCGGGTACTTCTACCCACAGATATTCGGTGTGGGATATGATGTTATCACTGACGCCCTGTCAAACGAGCTTGCTCTTAACCTGATGCTTGCGCTTGTTGTCCTCAAAATAATCGCATTCGCCTTTACAATGGGTTCCGGCGGATCGGGCGGGTCCATTGTTCCAGCGCTGTTCACAGGCGCCATGCTGGGCGGAGCCTACGGGACCATTGTGCACGGCGCATTCCCGGGTGTCACTGCCGAGTCTGGAGCTTACGCACTTGCAGGAATGGGAGCTGTCCTTGCCGGTACAAGCCACGCGCCCCTTGCGGCAATACTTATCCTCTTTGAACTTACAAGGGACTACAACCTTATCCTGCCCATCATGCTTGCATGTGTGGTGAGCAACCTCGTTTCAAGTTCCCTCAATCCCGAATCAATATTCACTCAAGGGCTGCGCAAGCGCGGTTTCAACATCCGTAAAGGCAGGGAAGTAGACATCATGGAGTCCTTGCTCGTAAGGGATGCTATGAAACACGAAGTACAGACAGTTTCCGAGAATAAGAGCGTAAAATCACTCGTAGCCCTTATGCAGTCAAGTCGCCATGCAGGATTCCCGGTACTTGATTCCGGTGGAGGGCTCTGTGGCATAGTGACCCTCAAGGATCTCAGGGATAAGGTAAAGCAGGATGATCTGGACAAGAATATCTGCGAGATATCCACGAAAGAAGTGGAAGTGGCATATCCTGATGAAACGCTCAACACAGTGCTCAAGCGGCTGGCTGCAAAGGATATAGGGAGGCTTCCGGTTGTGTCGAGGAAAGATACCAGGAAACTGCTTGGCATAATTACCAGAAGCGATATCGTTAACCTGTATGATAAAAAGGTCATCGACAAAGTCTATCAGAAAAGGGGGGAAGAAAGCCGTTAGGTCTCAGGTTCCATAAGGACTTTGAGAGAGCCTGCCCAAAAAGTATCCGGGGGTGGTATCATAAATGTGCACCCTGCAGGTAACCCCCGGTTCAAGACCGCACTGCGGAATAACAACCGGCAGGTATGAGTCTGTACGAGCCATCATTCCCTGCCTTTTTGCCTCCTTGGACAGGAATACATTGCCTTCCCAGCCGATCATCTTATTCTTTGAGGCAAATTTGATGCTCCTGCATACAGTATGCAATTCGCCGGATCTCCTTACAAGTATGCGCGAGTCAGTATTGTGGAAATCCCAGGCTTTTGTGCGGGGGCGGGGAGTATACCTGGAAATGTTGACCTTATCGGGCCTGAACTGCTCCACCCACCTGACGCTCTTATTGAAATCCTCTTCACTCTCACCCGGGAAACCTACGATCATATCGGTGAACAGGGTAAGGCCCTCAAACCTGCTCCTGAACTGCCGGATGACATGGTTCGCTTCCTCGATACTATGATAGCGGTCCATGGCCCTTAGCACTTCAGCAGAGGCTGATTGTACAGGCAGGTGCAATAGCTTGTACACCTTCTCATTATCAAAGGCCCCGAGCAGGTCATCGAGTATAGGAAGCACAGAAAAGGGATTCATCATCCCTACCCTTACCCTGAACTGCCCGGGCACTTCACATATCATTCCCAGCAGTTTAGGAAGAAGGACCTCTCTGCCGCTGCCGTGCCTGTCAGTGCCATACTGGGCATTGTCCTGGGAGGAAAGCCATATCTCCCGGCAGCCTTCAGAGACTGCGCGTTTTATGTCTGCAACTATTTCTTCCGGCCCGAATGACCTGAGCTTTCCCCGCGCCACACTTACTATGCAGTATGAACAGGAGTAGTTGCAGCCCTGAGAGAGCTGGCAGATATGGATGTTAGGATTATATCGTATTCGAGGCACATCCTGAAAGCCTTCAGGCTGATCCAGAAATATCTGCATCCGTCGATTTTCATCTCCTGCCGCACCCAGCGAATCAAGTAACTCCCCAATCCTTGAGACCGAGTTGACGCCGAGGATGTGTGCTTGCGGATTGCGTTCCAGGATGTCCTCAAGCTGGACCTCGGGCATACATCCTGTTACTATCACGTCCTTGCCGGCATCCCCTGTTTCCTGTATTATGTGAAGGATCTTCTGCTCGGTGGCATACTTGACAGTACATGTATTGATAACAACCACATCCGCCGGATCGATCTCAGGGACAAGGGTATGACCTTTGCCCATAATGATCGCCCGCATGATCTCTGCGGATGCCTGGCTGGAGGAGCAGCCAAATGTGCAGACGTGGACTTTCATTGAACTTTTACCGGAAGCGCAGCACGTTGCTCTCTTTGTCGTGTATATAGATAGTGTCTGTGAACTTGACGACACCGGAACTTCCCATTGTCAGGCTGTTCACTCTTGCATCACCTTCACCAAAGAGGCTCACACCATTGAGGACAGAACCCGGGGTGACTCCCGTTGCTGCGAAGATGATATCATTTCCGGGCGCAAGCCGTTCAGTGTCCAGCACATCGTTGATATTCTCTTCAGTGATACCCATCTTCTCCAGTCTTGGCATCTTCTCGGCTTTCTCTTTTGCTATCGCTTCGGCAGACTTGCCATTAGCGACGGAGGGAAGGACCAGGCGTGCAAGGATCTTGCCACCCAGGCATTTTATGGCGGCTGCCGTGAGTACAGCTTCCCCTGAGCCGCCTGCACCCAGCACCATGTGCACACCGGAGCCTCTTATAGCGGTTGCCACTCCCGGCATCAGGTCGCCATCGCTCACCAGGTTCACGCGGGCTCCGGCTTCGCGTATCTCCTTTATTTTTTGCTCGTGTCTGGACCTCTCAAGGATAACAACGACCAGCTCCTCGACGTTCCTGTCAAGAGCCTCTGCAACGATCCTCAGGTTGTGGAGCACGGGGGCATCAAGGTCGATCTTTTCACCCGGATGTTCCTTCTCATATCTCACAACCTCCGGCCCTACTACGATCTTGTCCATGTAGATGTCCGGGCCATGGAAAAGCCCGCCTCTCTCGGCCATAGCCATGACCGAGATGGCACCGGGGATACCATTGGCTGCAAGGTTCGTGCCCTCCAGAGGGTCCACTGCGATGTCAACCTCGACACCTTCCTCCCATTTCCCTACCTTTTCGCCGATAAAGAGCATGGGAGCTTCATCCCTTTCACCTTCACCTATCTTTATGATGCCTCTCATGTCAAGACAGTTCAGCATCCTTCTCATTGCTTCCACTGATACCTGGTCGCAGAAGTTCTTCTCTCCACGGCCTATCTGGTAGGAAGCTGCAATAGCTGCGGCCTCGGTCACGTGCAGTAACCTAGGGAGCAGGTTGCTCTCGATAGGGCCTGCGCCATTGATCATTTCTTCAGCGGTTTTCGGATGGGTGATAGTTTTCATACAATCGTCTTTCATAGGATCATCTTCATTGTTCGATAATTAGTGTGATCGATAAGTCATTTGAGCAACAGTGTTCGTGATAACTATATTAGCATTCCCTGTTTAAAAGTTAAACTACTTTAGCACATCAACAAGAGCAACCCGCTCCAGTACCAGATCCGGTATCATTTCCTCCCCGGTAGCCTCTATCTCACTTGCAGTAATACCGAATTGTGAGATGATGCTGTCCCTTTTCAGGAGAGAATAGGATATGACATCCTTTTCGCAGATCATGCCCTTCAGGGATCCCACAGACCTTTTTACGCCATTGTCATCGCCCATAACAACAAATACAAGCTCCATTTCCCCTTCACGCACACCCATCGAGAACGCTTCCCCTATCTGTTTTTTCCCTGATGCGTATCTCATTATCTCGATACCGGGATCCTTGGCCGAATTAAAGTTCTCTTCAAATGCACGCAGGGCCTTCTGCACAGCGAAACGGACATGCCTTTCCCCTGCGATCTTACCTGCATCCATCGCCTGTATGACAGTGCAGTTAACTGATGCGAGAGAAGATATCTTGCTCAGGAATTCAGGCACTTTCCCGATGTGTGTACTGCCTCCGAGTATCTGGAACGACATAGGCTGAGATTGGATTCCTTTTGAATAAGCGTATCGGTGGGTAAGACGTGCCAAAAGGGGACATCACACCCACAGGATACCTCAGCCTGCGGATATTTGCGTATCTTTTATGTAGGTTGCTATTTATTAAAGAAATAAATCTGTAAGTATCGATGAGATGAAAAAAGGTTGTCTTTTATACATAAACTTAATATCTGCAGTCGATAAGTAGAAGGAAGATTCATTAAGGATTTATGTCCGGCGTGAGAAGGTGCGAACAATGGAACAGGATTATGATCCGCAGGGAATAGAAGCAAAATGGCAGAGCCGTTGGAATGAGAGCCGGATTTTCGAGCCGGAACCGGATGAGAGGGAGAAGTACTTCATAACCATTCCCTATCCATACTTGAACGGCAACTTACACGCAGGGCATACACGTACATTCACAATAGGAGACGTGCTTGCAAGGCACAAGAGAATGCTGGGGTACAATGTGCTATACCCAATGGGCTTCCACGTTACGGGAACGCCCATCGTGGGACTTGCCGAACTTATTGCAAGCAGGGAGCCTCAGACCATGGATGTGTACTCCCGGCTGCACGGTATCCCCGAAGACATCCTGCACACGCTTGACACTCCTGAGAAGATAGTGGAATACTTCAAGGTGGAAGCTGAGATAGCGATGCGCTCCATCGGTTATTCCATCGACTGGCGCAGGAAGTTCACAACAACGGATCCGACGTACAAGAAGTTCATAGAATGGCAGTTCAACCTGCTCCATGAAAAAGGGCTTATCGTCAAGGGTGCACATCCGGTAAAATGGTGTCCCCATGACAAGAATCCTGTAGAGGACCATGACATTCTTCACGGAGAGGAAGCCACCATTGTGGACTTCACTCTTATCAAGTTCGAGTACGACGGAATGATACTTCCATGTGCAACGCTGCGGCCTGAAACGGTCTTCGGTGTCACTAACCTGTGGATCAACCCTGACATAGAGCATGTCAAGCTCAGGGTGGCCAAAGACGGGAAAGAGGAATTCTGGGTAGTCAGCAAGGAAGCCTACATAAAGCTCACCTATACCGACAGGGACGTAGAACTTATCGGAAGTGTGCCTTCAGCATCGCTCATAGGCATCAAGGCAAAGAACCCCCTTACAGGGAACGAGGTCATCACACTGCCTGCCTCTTTCGTGAAGGGAGGGAACGGAAGCGGTATTGTGATGAGCGTGCCTGCACATGCTCCTTATGACTACCTCGCCCTCAGGGACCTTTACGACAAGGACCTGAAAGATTATGGTATCAAAGAGAACATCAGGGACATAGGACTCATATCGCTGATAGCTGTGAAGGATTTCGGGGAATATCCAGCCGTGGAAGCTGTCAGCCAACTGGGAGTCAAAGACCAGAAAGACCCCAAAGCCGAAGAGGCGACCAAGCTGGTGTACCGCCGGGAGTTCCACGGAGGCATACTGAAGGAAAATACCGGCAAATATGCAGGTATTGCGGTTTCCAAGATCAAGGATGTGCTCACAAGGGACCTTCTGGACATGGGCATCGGCGAAGTGTTCTATGAGTTCAGTGAGCCAGTGGTCTGCCGCTGCGGCACTCCCTGTGTGGTCAACATGGTAAAAGGACAGTGGTTCCTCAACTATTCCAGTCCGGAATGGAAGGACAAGGTATACAGGTGCCTCGAGAAGATGGACATCATCCCCGAAGAGATAAGGGTCGAGTTCAATAACAAGGTCGACTGGCTTAAGGACAAGGCATGCGCCAGGAAGAAAGGGCTTGGGACAAGGCTGCCCTTTGACAAGGAATGGCTCATAGAATCACTGGGTGATTCGACCATCTACATGTCCTATTATATCACCAACAAATTCTTTGCTCAGGGAATAACGCCTGAGCAGCTTACACCAAAGCTCTTTGACTATGTACTCCTCGGAAAAGGCACTGTACAGGAAACAGCCATCGATACAGGGCTCAGTGAACAGATCATCGCCCGTATGAAGGCTGACATGGATTACTGGTATCCCGTAGACCTGCGTTCATCCGGAAAAGATCTCGTGCCCAATCACCTTCTTTTCTTCCTCTTCCATCACGTAGCCATCTTCGGAGAGGATAAATGGCCCCGTGCTCTGGCTGTGAACGGTTTCGTTTCACTTGAAGGACAGAAGATGAGCAAGTCCAAAGGCCCGATCCTTACAATGAAAGAAGCTGTTACCACTTATGGTGCCGATATCACACGCATGTATATACTCTCCAGCGCAGAACAGACACAGGATGCTGACTGGAGGAATGCGGGGGTCGAAAGCGCAAAGAAACAGGTGGAGAGATTCTACAAACTTGCGACAGAGATAATCGCATCCGGTGCAGAACCGGGAGCTGAAGGTGAGCTGAAACTAATCGATCGCTGGATGCTCAGCAGACTGCAGCAGTTCATCAGGGATACAAATAACGACATGACCTCGATAAGGACAAGGGGTTCACTGCAGAGCGCATTCTTCCTGCTGTATAACGATGTCAGATGGTACCAGAGGCGCGGCGGAAGTGCTGTGCTGTATGACGTGCTTGACACCTGGGTCCGGCTGATGACGCCTTTCACGCCGCACATCTGTGAGGAGATCTGGTCTGCAATGGGGCATAAGGAAGGAGATTTCGTATCACTTGCACCGTATCCGATATTCTGCTCCAGGTTCGTCGACAATGATGCAGAACTTGCCGAGGAACTGGTCTGCAATACACTGTCTGACATCGAGGAAATCGTTAAGGTCACAAAGATCACTCCGATAAAAGTAGTGCTCTATACATCCCCTGGCTGGAAGACAAATGCATTCAAACTTGCTATTTCGATGTTCAGGGACGGGGATCTCAATCCGGGTAAACTTATCAAGACACTTATGGCAGACCCGGATAACCGGGCCTATGGGAAAGAGATACCAAAATATGTGCAGAAGCTTGTCCCTGACATAACCAGCATGAAGACCGAAAGGTTTGAGATGATGCACGGATTTGATCTTGACGAGAAGAGCATCCTGCAGGAAAATCGAGATTGTCTGACACATGAGCTGGGATGCCCTGTTGAGGTTTACTCTGCGGACGCACCGGAGTACGATCCTGAGAACAAGTCGAGGTTTGCAGCACCCCTGCGGCCTGCAATATACCTTGAGTAAGATACCAATAGGCACGGTTTCAGAAAACTGTGCCTTTTTCGGTATTATATCTTTTTTAAATATATGTATCTGTAATTATAGATATATTATAGAAGTTCGTCAATACACATATATCCAAATCATTTGTATATTATTCAATGGTCGGAAACTACGAAGGAGCAGGTACAGGTTTGCCATTAAGGAGTAAAGGATCAATACGTAAGACCTTTGGACCGATCCTGTTGCTATCGATCCTGTTGCTCATAGTGCATCCTTCCTATGCGTACATTCAATCCACAACAGGCACAGGTGAGGATATATCAAACAACGGCTCTGCAGTGGTCCTGAACACCTGGGAAAGTCCTCTGTGGTTAAAATGGTCTGTCGCAATCGGAGTAAGTCTTCTACTGATATTGATAATACTGAGCTTTATATTGAGGGACGAGATCGATAAAAAGACCATGGAGCTGAACTCAAAGAACAGGCAGCTCGAGATAGAGGTAAGGGAAAGAAAGGCTGCAGAAGAGAAACTGAAGAACTATTCTAAGCAGCTCATGGACTCCAATGAATTAAAGGACCTGTTCACAGATATTCTCAGGCATGACCTTATCAACCCTGCAACAGTGATCAAAGGTTACGTTGAATACCTGCTTGAGAGTGAGAAGGACAAAACAAAGTCTGCTGCGCTCAAAACCATAGAACGGAATAATCTTAAGCTCATACAGATGATCGAGAATGCTGCAAACCTTGCCAAACTGGAAAACGTTGAGGAGTTAAATTTTGAGGAGATGGACCTGAAAGAGCTCATTGAGGACGTTATCCAGGGTTTGCAGCCAAGAGCAGATGAGAAGGACATGTGTATAGATTTCAGGCCGGAGGGCAATTATCCTGCACAGGCCAACAGGATAGTGGAGGAGGTATTCTCCAATCTGATATCTAACAGTATAAAATATTCCCCTGCCGCAAGCAGGATCATGGTGGAGATCTGCGCCCTGAACGATATATACTGGAAGATATCTGTACAGGACAGTGGTATTGGTATTTCTGACGAGGATAAAACTTATATTTTTGACCGCTTCAAACGTGTGGGAAAAACAAACATAAAAGGTACAGGGCTTGGGCTTGCCATTGTCAAGCGCATAATGGAGCTTCATGAAGGGCAGACAGGAGTTGAAGATAATCCTTCCGGAAAAGGAACCGTGTTCTGGGTCACACTGCACAGGAAAATTCAGTAGATATCCTCTCTGCGGTCCTGGAATACAGTTATAGCGGCCCTTACTTCTGCAGTCTCGCCGGTGTCAATGACCTGCAACAGAATGCACTCTTCTTCCCCTGCTTCCTGCAGGATCTCACCTGAAGCACTCACGATCACAGAACCTCCGAAGAATGAGGTTTCCCCACTTTCACCTGTACGATTGCAGGCGATATGGGGGATCTGGTTCTCAATTGCCCTGGCCAGTGCAAGCGTTCTCCATATATTGTGGCGGGGGTTTGGGAATTCGGCAATGGTGATAAGGATATCTGAGCCGGAAAGAGAGAGCTTTCGTGCAACTTCCGGAAACCTTAGCTCATAGCATATCTCAAGGCCGATGACAAGATCATGATTCCTGAGCCGGATAGGAGATATCTCGTCACCTGCTGAGAAATACTGGCGTTCTCTCTTGAAAGGATGAGTTTTGCGATACGTGCCCGTGATCTCCCCGGACTCTATGCATAGCCCCAGATTGTGGTACCTGCCTGTAAACCCTTTTTCGATGATCGAAGTGACTATAACGCAGTCATGTTTGAGGGAGAAGTCCAGAAGCGTGCTGACAGTCTGTCCTGTAATGGTTTCAGCAGAAGCTTCCATTCTCTCATAGCAGAAGCCTGTGGAAAACACCTCGGGCAGGACCACCAGCCTGGCACCTTTTGATATAGCCTGCTCTGCCATCGAAATAGCTTTTAGCAGGTTTTCCCCTGTATGGCACAGGCGTACATCCATCTGTATGCAGGCAACGGTTATTTGCGTCATCTCAGTAGGTCTTATTTATCCAAAATCATTGATCGTTGTCTTCTTTGTCCTGGGATTCAGGCCACTGGTGTCCACAGACAGCTTTAATATTCTAAGGAGAAGGTGATTGGCATATTTCAGGAGTTCATTGCTGACCTGGTCTGTCTCGTAAGCCGGGTCCGAGACCGGGATCGTGAACTTTGTTATGCTCACAGCATATTCCTTAAGACCCTCGTTGCGGGACTCCTTTATCAGGTGGCTGGAGCGGGAGAGACACTCATTTATGCTCTTGGAACTGAAGCCTATTTTATTCAGTTCTTCTTTGAAGACAGGTCGGTCCAGTAAGTTGGTAATAACATATACCGTAACCGGTAAAGCGATATCCGGCTCAAGATATCTCGCCTCCCTGGTAATAAGGGAATATACATCATAAAGCGCATTTTCACCTTTGATCTCTGCTTTGATGTACACCTTCGAAGGAGGGATCTCGACCTCTGTTAGTTTTTTCAGGTCCCGCAGAGCACGGAGATATCCAGTCATCACAAGTCGATGCTCATTGATCCCTATTTCTTTTAGCTCACGGGTGATGGCACTTATGGAAAGCTGTTTGCCTTCCAGAATTTCATTTAGATGAGAGTAGAGATTTTCGGGCATGTTTTTCGCACCATTATTGATAACAAATCTGAATATACTGAGCCGTTTAAGTTCTTAATCATTTTGGCAAGAAGATAGATATAAAAACAATTCCTTATATTGAAAGTGAGCCTTATTTAAACAAGAATTTATTAAACAGCTGATGGCGCTGTACTTATGAATAAATACAGGAGGATATGAATGCGTCTGCATACCTTTACGAAGACACCGACCATGCCAATTGAAGTTACTGAGAGGTCTATAAGTGATCTGACAGATGCCATGCAGTACACAGGGTTCCAGGGGCGTAAGCTTGCGGAATCTGTGAAAGCATGGGAGAATATGTTCAGGGAAGACGGAGTCACTATCTTCATGGGACTGAGTGGGGCCATGGTTCCTGCAGGTATGCGCAACATCATTACCTATCTGATAGAGAAAAGACTGATCGACTGCCTGGTGAGTACAGGAGCTAACATTTTCCATGACTGTCACGAGGCTCTCGGGCTCAAACATTATGTAGGATCACATACCGCAAATGACTGTGAGCTTCTGGGACATGGTATTGACAGGATATATGATGTGTTCGCATATGAGGAAGAGTTCAGGAATACCGACCACATGGTAGCGGACTTCGCAAGGAAACATCATGGTAAGACCTACTCCTCGCGCGAGTTCATACGGCTGCTGGGGAAGGAGATATCTGAAAAGGGCAATAATAATTCAATAATAGTAAGTGCATATAAGCACAATGTCCCGATCTTCATTCCCGCCCTTTCTGACAGCTCGATAGGTATCGGACTCACTATCGCAAGAAGGAATGGCTATAATATCAACATCGACCAGATCAAGGATGTCGATGAGATAACACAGATGGTCGAGGCATCTGAAAAAACAGGTGTTGTATATGTAGGCGGTGGTGTGCCCAAGAACTTCATCCAGCAGACCGAAGTTGTTGCTTCCATAATGGGACATGATGTGGCCGGGCATGAGTATGCGATACAGTACACAACCGATGCTCCCCACTGGGGGGGGCTTTCCGGCTGTACATTCGATGAGGCCGTTTCGTGGGGAAAGATCTCCAGAGAAGCAAAAAAGGTCCAGGTCTTTGTTGACGCGACTATCGCTCTTCCCATCGTGACGCATGCACTTAAGGAAAAAACTAATGATCACAAGCGTAAAGTCCCTTGTTTTGACTGGAATAGCGATGGAATAGAAATGCGTTTTGAAACCCGCTGAAAACAAAACACATTTATTCATCAAACGCCAATATAACAGGTACTTAATCAAGCAATATTGAGCAAGGTATATCCCACATGAACTGCGGAGAGGTTCAAAGTGGCTAGAATAGGTCCGTATATGAGGTAACTAAATGAGTAAACGAACAAGAATTATAAACGACCCTTCTGAACTCGTACCTCTGCTTCAGGTTTTTGGATCAAAGAGACATAAAAAGGTTTTTGATGCGCTTCTTAATCTATGGATGACAAAGGATGACCTGGATGAGATGCTGGGGACCGATGTAACGCATAGTATCAGCGTACTCAAGAAAAGTGGATTGATCGAAAGTCAATGGCATATGCCGGAACCCGGAAAAACACCCGAAAAAGAGTATCGTACATCCTACTCAAAGGTCCAGACGAACTTCCAGTGTTCCTTTGAGGATATGAGTGACATCATCATGCTGACTTTTATGCCATATGAAGAAGTGAAGGATTCCATAGAAGAACTTGAAGGATTAGTAGAGCAAGGTAATAACTCGATGAGCAGTCTTACAAGAGCGCTTAACAAGAGCCCGCTGTACATACGCGCAGTAGCCAGGCGCTCCGATAACCTGTCGGTTATGGGACAAAGGTTGAAGATGACAGATGAGGAGAAGGAATGATAGAACTTCTTCATAGCAAAAGTGGCATCACGAAATTCCAGATACTTATAGAAGTAGCCGCTCACCAGCCTAATGTCAGGCAAAAGGAGATAGCTGAAAAGATAGGGGTCACACCGCAGGCAGTATCCGAGTATATAAAGGAACTTGTTGCTGAAGGCCATGTCTACTCCGAAGGAAGGGTGCGCTACCGCATCACCAAGCAGGGTGTCGAATGGGTACTTGAGAATGCAAATGACATGAAGCGGTATGCACGCTATGTCATGAGCGATATAATCAGTCATGTATCCACATGGACTGCTATAGCGGAAGAGCCTCTTGAGAAAGGCGCGAAAGTCTATCTGAAAATGAGCAAGGGTCTTCTTTATGTTGGCACGAAAGAGGTCACAAATGCTTCCGGGACCACTATTTCTGACGCAAACGAAGGTGAGGATGTAGGTGTTACGGACCTCTTGGGACTTATCGACCTTGAGAACGCGGCCATCACTGTCTGCAGGATACCCAGAGTCGAAAGGGGCGGCTCAAAGAATGTAGATATAGAGCGCCTTCGGGCCCTGGCAAAGTCCAAGTCATATATTGCAACTGTGGGCGTAGAATCTCTTGTTGCACTTAAGAGGATAGGCCTAAAACCTGATGTGATGTTTGGCGCAAGAGAGTCGGTTATCGAGGCTGCATACCACGGGCTCTCATCCCTGGTCCTTGCTATTGATGAAGAAGTACCTCCGATACTGAGCAGGCTTGAGACAGAGAACCTGGAATATGAACTTGTGGACCTGAGTATCCAATGAAACTCTTACTGATATCTGACACGCACCTTGAAACGGAGAATATCCCGCAGTATCTTACGGGCATTATTAAGGACTATGACCTTATTGTGCATGCGGGAGATTTCAGTTCCATGGCTTTTTACAGAGCCCTTGAGTCTACTGGAAAACTCAGGGCAGTCCACGGGAATACCGATGTAAAGGAGCTGCAGGAACTTCTTCCTGAGAAACTGGTCTTTGAGGTAGAAGGAATTAAGATAGGGGTTGTGCATGAAGGAGCTCTCTCTATTGTGGATACTACCCCTCTTAGGTATCTGGCACTTGAAATGGGAGTGGATGTGCTTGTGTTCGGTCACCTGCACAGACCGCTCATAGAAAAGACTGATGTGCTTTTGATCTGCCCGGGGTCGCCCACCAAACCCCGAATGTCAGATCCGTGCGCAGTTGAACTTCTGATCAATAAAGGATCGCTCAGCACGAATATCATCGAGATCACAGGACAATCGTGCAGTTATATTGACTTCTCCAGGAAACTTGACAGAGATAAGGAAGCCTAGTCTTCCGGAGCTCAGCCACCCTGCATTTTTAGTCTTTACCGTTGACTGTCTCGGTTTTGAACATAACACCTGTGCCTTTGAGGGTCATCTGGATCTTATCTCCAAAACGAAGGATCTCATCCAGCTCCACATTATCACTCCACTCATACACATAGTCATAGGCTCCCTGCATCAGCTTGAACCCAAGAGACATCAGGCTCCTGTTGACTTCGGAAGGCATGCCGCCTTCACTACTATACCAGAGCAAGAGATATGTTTTCATAAAACCACCTGCATGTTTATAAAGGATCCATGGACTTATGACCCTTTTGGTCATATTTTAAAATGAAGCAGCCTTAAAATAAAAGTGCGGTGCAGGCCACTGCACCACTGAAACTACCGTCAGGCAGTTTTAAGAGGCCTAATAGGTTTCCTTCAAAGAAACAAGGGCCTGTGAGACCATCGAATAATAGTGCTTCACATCCGGAGAGTAATACTCTTTTGCCTTTGCAACATCCGGGGAGTCAGAACCGCCTTCGAGCTCTTTCAGCCGTGTGAGAGTCTTTCTGGCTGTGTCTATCACCCAGAGGTCTCTTGTCTGGCCGTCCACGATATGCATAGATTCCGGACGCACCGATGTGTGGACATCTCCCTCACCTGTTGTATAAGTGCTCGGCTTGCCGACGATCGCAACAAACGCAGGGATTTCACATTCCGCAAGAGCCTGGGCGGCTTCCGGCTGGTATTGTCCTGCATATATCATGAAGGAGCCCGTGGGGTCTATGACCCTCCCGCGCCAGTATTCGGAGTCAGTGCCGATGTCTTCCTTCTCTACGAGAGTGCCAACGATGAACAGCCTGTTGACCCTGGCTCCGGTGGGTGTCATCAGATACTGCGGAGCATACTGGTCTTCACCGTCCTTGAAGGTCAAGGTCGATTCCCTGAATTCCTGGGCAAAGACCCTTCTTGCAACTTCCCTTGAGTAGCCTGCCATTTATACCACCTCTGCTGCAGCTATGAGCTCATCCAGTTCCTGCGGGTCCATTGCTGATCTCTGGACCAGGGAATCCACGAGAAGGTACCTCTCAACCCTTGAACCGGTAGCTGTATAGTACTTGCCTACAAGCAGTTTTTTCATTTCTTCAAGCACCACGCCCTGATCAAGGGCGTCCGCGGCAAGGGCGATAGCACTCTCAAGTGTAAGACCTGTCATCTCTTCCGCAAGGTCCCTCTTTATGATCGCATCCTGCGCTATTATGCCGTCGTCCAGGACAGCCTTGATCCTGAGATCATAGACACCGTCAACTTTCCCGTGCTCCATGCAGGCGCCCTTGGTAAGTGCCCTGTTGCACTGAGGACAACGCTTTATCAGGCCGGACCCGGACTGGATATCTACCAGGGCACCGGTGAATGTGATAGTTGATGTGCCCACCGTTATATCCTCATCCAGTTGCTCGACCGAGCTGCTCTTGTTCATATTGAGCTGGAATTTCCCATTCCACTCATTGACGACCACGCTCTTGAACAGGTAACTCTGGCCTTCGGTCACTTCCGGAAATTCAGCACTCCCCCATTTTGTGAATTTTATAGTGCCGGTCTCATCAGCAATGAGGCCTACCTGGGATATTGACTCATGGGTATTTTCCCAAAGCTGTACAACTTTGCCCTTTATATTCACCCACTTTCCATCAACATTCAGTTCGGATATCTTCATAAGGGACGATTCCGACTGGCCGGTATAAAATTGATTTCTGGGAATGTTGTGCTCTTTTAAGAAATAGTTCACAACACTTCTTCTTGCTTCCTCTTTGGGAACCTTGAACTTGCTGACCATTTTGTCAAGCCTGTCTTCAATATCCTGCAGAGGGATCTCTACTCCAAGTTCCTGGAACTTACTGTAAATCTCTTGTGAAGTCTCTTTCATTTTCAAACCTCGGGCCTCTTGTTTGTGCGTCATTTTGGAGAGGCAATTGTAATGTAGGCATTAGTAGTATATAATCCCACACCAAGCATGGTGAAAGTATTTGTCTTTTGATCCACTGCTAAGCAATCATGTCAGCGGATTATGTTTAAGTCGATCAGTTTTTCTTTGGACCGGCGTATGTAAGGCTTAAGCTTCTTTATATTCCTCAGGATCATATTGTTCAGACTTTCTGAAGAGAGCTGTTTATGCTTTTTGATGATGAGCACAGGCCCTTTGTACCCCTTGGCCAGCACGTAGGGCAGATTTCCCAGCAGGGAGAACTTGAACCTCCTGCTCGAATCACCTATTATCAGGAGGTCGTCCTCACAAAGGAACTTCAATATAGCGTTCTCAGCCGAGAAATGCTCCTCCGTATGAGAAGTCACAGTGGCCAGAGAAGTATCCCCGGTAACCTTCTCAAGGTCATCCAGGATGGCAGCTTTAATATCTTCCTTAAGATGCGGCTTTATAACCCTCAGCAGATGCAGTGGCGCACCAGTGCTCTTTGACAGTCTCCTGGCGAGATGTAATCCGTAGCGGGAGTTCTCCTTCCCATTATAGGCAACAACTATGCGCTTTATCTTGCGGGGAAGGTATCCGTTCAGCACGACTATATTGTTGTTTGCAAAGGAGAGTACCTGGTTTGCAACCGTTCCGAGGGAAGGATGGAAGCGATTGATCTCGTGCCAGCCTATTATAATAAAATCCACATCTTCTATCTCAGCCTGCTCCATGATGGAATTTGAGATGCTGTGGTCAAAGGCCACTATGTACTCTCTTTCATGGCCTACTATAATAGGGAATTTCTCAAATCGATCTTTGAGGAGACCATCCATCATGAGCCTGTTCTCATGGAATGCCTCCCTTGCCGCTGTCAGACTTGTCTGTTCCGGAACTTTGATTACATTAAGACCGATTATCTCATCACCCAGGTTGTCTGCAAGGTACAGAAGGTCCTGCTCATGTTTTGGGTTAGCCATGGGCACAAGTATCTTTATCTTAGAACTGGCTTTCAGAGGGACAGGCTGGATGTTGTTTTCCAGCACATCAAAAATATCATATTTCGGAAAAGCTTTCCCTTTGCCATAATACTTGTACCACCACATGCCTGCTAATATAATAGACATTGAGAAGATAAGAGGCAACAATCCCATTGTTGGCAAGAGTGCAAGGCTGAAAATTATGCCTATTATCTGAGTGTAAGGGAAAAAAGGATCGCGAAAGGAGGGTTTATATTCGTCCAGCGATCTTTTTCGGAGGATGATCACAGAGGAATTGATCAGCACGAACATAAGGATATTGAAAGTACCCCCAAGTCTTGCCAGTTGCTCCACATTGAAGAAGAATAAAAGCAATATCATGAAAATACCGGTAGCCATAATAGCATTGTGAGGAGTGTCATATTTTTCATGTATCGCAATAAACCACCGGGGTATAAGATTATCCCTGCTCATGGCGAAAGGAAACCTTGATGATGACATTATGGCAGCATTGGCAGTTGAAATGGTGGCAAGCAGGCCGGCAATGACGATCATCACTTTACCAAAGTCACCCCCCATCATCACAGCGACATCTACCAACGGAGTGTAAGTATTCATGGATTGTTCAAAGGTCAAAGCGCCGCTTATCACTACCATCACACCCAGATAGATGATGGTGACAACTGCAACTGAGGCAATAAGAGCCCGCGGGAGATTCCGTGAAGGATCTTTCACTTCCTCGGATATCGATGCAAGCTCAGTGATCCCTAAATATGAGATAAAAATTAGTCCCGTGGTGGCAAATATGGAACTATAGCCAAACGGTACAAAGGGCGTGAAACTGGAAGGAACTATAATAGAATATCCTTTTAGTATGAATGCACCCATTATCAAAAGTAAAAATATGACAATCAGGTTCTGGAACGATGCGCTTCCTTTTGCTCCCCGGTAGTTGATCGCCAGAAAGACCAAACCGGCCGATACTGCCGTGACCATGAGAGGGATTGGGATCAATACAAAAAGGTAATCTGCCAGCCCTATAAGCGCGAAAGAGCCTTTGAACACCAGTGCAAGCCATGCCCCCAGACCGATGACCGCGCCAAAGGCCGCACCCATTGATCTGCTTATGAAATAATAGCTGCCTCCTGCCCGGGGCATGCCGGTTGCCAGTTCGGCCATACTGATAGCGGTTGCCATGGATATGATACCGCCAAAAAGGAAAGAGAGTATAGCTGCCGGACCGGCTGCGGATATCGCGATCCCGGGCAATATGAATATACCCGCCCCTATCATTGTGCCTGTCCCGATGGCAAATGTCTGAAAGAAACCCAGACTGCGCCCAAGCCTTTCTGTGGTTCTTATAATAGCCATTGAGTACCTCTATTGATCAACGATGCCTAACCACTGAAGATCGTACAGAGTATCCGGTTAGGGTTTTGTTTGATGCATAAATTAGTAGGAAATAAAGATTAGTAGTTAGGTAAGTAGTCAAATTAGTATAAAAAAGTCACTATTTTCAAAGCACTTTCCAGTAGAGTTACCATTCCTCGATTCCTTCAAAACCCCGATGTCTGCGCTTTCGCACAATAATTAAAATAGAAAAACAGGATTAAAGGTACTTACGTAATAAAAAGAATACAACCAGAATTTTCAAGCTTGAGTGATACGAATGGTCTCAATTAGGGAAGAAGATGTAAAGATACCTTTAGATGTGCCGCTGGCAGCACGTGCAACCTACTTAAACAACTATATGGAGATAACCCGAGGAACCGGAAGGCTGATGCTTTTCGCAGGTGACCAGAAAGTAGAGCACCTGAACGATGATTTCTTCGGAGAGGGCATTCCTGAGGACGACAATGACCCTGAACACCTGTTCAGGATCGCCTCCCAGGGTAAGATCGGGGTTTTCGCGACCCAGCTTGGCCTTATTGCAAGATATGGCGCTGACTACCCTGATGTACCTTACCTTGTCAAGGTCAATTCCAAATCCAATCTTGTGGAAACACAGCAGATGGACCCTTTCAGCGATCTGTGGTACGATGCCGGGCAGGTTGCCGAGTTCCGTGACAACAGCGGACTTCGTATACTTGGTGTCGGATACACTATCTACCTTGGAAGCGAGTTCGAGGCTGAGATGCTCAGCCAGGCGGCCCAGCTGATATATGAGGCACATCGTTATGGCCTTATCACAGTCCTCTGGATATATCCAAGAGGGGCAGCTGTGGAAGATGAAAAGGACCCGCACCTGATCGCAGGCGCTACGGGAGTAGGTGCAACCCTTAACTCGGACTTTGTTAAGGTCAACTATCCAAAGAAAGATGGCCAGAAGTCAGAAGAGGTCTTCAAAGAGGCAGTGCTGGCAGCAGGAAGGACAAAAGTGGTCTGTGCCGGCGGATCCAGTGATGAATGTGAGCCATTCCTGAAAAAGCTGCATAAACAGATACACATCAGCGGCGCACATGGTAATGCAACAGGCAGGAACATCCATCAGAAACCACTGGATGAAGCCATCAGGATGTGCAATGCGATCTATGCCATCACGATCGAGGATGCATCCGTAGAAGAGGCCCTGAAGATCTACAAGGGCAATTAAAGAAGGCTACATAAAGCCTATTCTTTTTCAGGATCTTTGTTTGGTGCCTGTCTGAAGCTTGAATACTCTTCAGGCAGGCCAGAAGCCGGGCATGAGAAAAGGGATCCCGGGATCAGTTCTCCCGGGAATCAGTAATTTAGTGCTTGCAGGAACATTCAAAATCGAAACCGAGCATGAATGTGCCCGTGCCGTGTATGTTCTTGAGGCCCATTCTTTCCTTCATGTACTCATCACTTGGAGGAGAAGGTGAGGCTAGTGTTGCATTGCATACCTCAGGAACTTCATCTACCTCAGGACATGGTTTTGGCGGCATCACTACAATGAGCGGATCTTTTTTCCCATCCATTCGCTTGAGGACACCGGTATCGAAAATGACAATGTTGCCTATTATAAGGTTGGTCTTGCAGCATTTAAGCTCTTCCAGTTTTCGCTCGTCATCCACATCCTCACCGACCACACAACCGTGATGCATAAGGACTACATTTGGCCCGGCAGGCCATTTGAAATCCATATTGGTCGTGAAGGCAAATATGACATCGTTCTCAAGGACCTGCTTGACACCTCTATTGTCGCCTATCCCAAGGCCCATCAGGGTCATCTGGTCGGCCTTCTTTTCCAGTTCCCTGATGATCTCACGGTCCTGGTCATTGAGGATAAGGATATCACCCACACCTTTCATGTTCTTTATACAACAGTTGACCTGTTCGATGATCTCATCACGCTGCATGATAAACCTCGCATTTGTTCATATAATAATAAATTCCAATCCTGTACTGCCACAATTAATATGTATCTGTATTTAAGCATAGCGCACATTATCCACATCAATAGAATCGCATCATCTGTACAGGGCAGATCTGTCAGGCAACTGCCCTGAAGAAACCTGCCCTTGGCTCATATATATTCCCGTCTGAGAGGAGCGAGCGCACAGCCCGGTCAATTAATTCC
>DANZ01000001.1 GCA_002501695.1 Methanolobus sp. UBA474
ACCGCAGTTTTTACATCGGTTAATTTCTTGCCTTTTTTCAGTTTCAATAATTCCCATCGTTCTCAATATCTCAGTATTGACATCTTGGCACATGATATGAGAATAGTTGGATATCATCCCACTTGAAGGAGTCCAACCAAATTTCTTTTTCAGTAAGCCATCTGAAAAGTGACGGGTATCTCTTGTAACTGCTGCATGTCTTAACCGATGAGGATTTGTCTTCTTGGTAATGCCTGCCTTCTTCCCGATAGCCTTGAACATATTAACAGTAGTATGATAATTCAATACATCATAACTGCCTGAATTCTTTTTACTTTTAAGGTTGCACCACAGATACGCTTCAGGATTACTTCTGTCAGGATGTGCATTAATCCACTGGCGCACATAAAAGATTGAATAGTTCAATTGTATTGTTCTGGTGCCTGTCTTACCTGTTATTGTAACTCGCCCGCCGTGTTTACTATCAATATAATGCTTTAACTGCATTGTAAGGATTTCACCAATACGAGCACCTATATCAAAGGCAAGTGATATCATTGCTTTATCACGCAGGTTCGCAGCACAATCAATCATCATTTGAACTTCATCTTCAGTCAAAATATCTTGTGGTTGAATAATTGTTGAAGGCATTTTGAGTTTAATGATATCATACAAAGGTTCTTTGATAATCTCCTCCTGATGTAGGTAAGCAATAAACTGCTTTACCTTTGCCTTATAGTTGAACTTGGTCTGGTCATTCCACTTTTTGCCATTAGGCATTTCATGGTTTTCAATTGCTGCAAGAATCCGCTTAATGTCTTTTCTTGTAAGTTGGTTCAAGTCTGTATGGACTGTACTGAAAATCAAATCCATGATTTGCAACTTATTACAGATGGTTGCATCTTTTTGTCCATATAGTACAGTTAAGTCCGATGAATACTCTGTAAGCACGTCTTTATTGTACTGACTTATATCATTTGACGCCAACAGCTTCTTCAGGTTTCGTTCTGTTGCAATTTTAAAAGTATATTTTTCAACCATACTTGTACCATCCTGGGAACGACTGTTACCCATTCTAGTAATACATATTATCCTGAAAGTATATGTAACCATGGTTATATATATTGAAAGTACCCAGTTATATGAATTAAATATGTTTCGTATCCTTTTTGTTCTTGACGTTTTCAACCGGACGGTCGTTCATGCACAGGGTGGAGACAGAAGGGAATACAAGCCCATACACTTCTCCAGCCGCATTTGTGACAGTTCGGATGCTATCAGGATAGTTGATACGGTAAGACCCAAGGAAGTTTACATTGCCGACCTTAACCTGCTTCAGAGGATAGGCAAAAGAGAAAAGAATTTCGAGCTCATCCGGGAAGTATCTCAAAAGGCAAGAACGATGGTTGATGCAGGGATTACATCCTTTTCCGAAACGCAGGATATACTGGAGATAGCTCCCACTGTAGTGCTTGGCACGGAAACAGCCTCTATTGACATAATAGAGGAAGTAGCTACGAACTATCCGGGCCGTGCTGTGGTCAGTATTGACAAAAAATACGGTAGGATACTCACCAGGGACCCCTCTATGCCGGATGACCCCCTCGAGATAGTCAAGATACTCAACGGGTTAGACCTCCGGGATATCATGATCCTGGATCTTGACAGGGTCGGTACGACAAGCGGGGTGGACTCACAATTCTTAAGTAAAATAGCATCTATCTCAGAGCACAGTGTGCTTCTTGGCGGAGGGGTCCGCAACATAGAGGATATAGAAACACTTGAAAAGATAGGCCTTGAAGGCGCCCTTGTGGCAACAGCCCTTCATAATGGCTCACTTCCCCTTGAAAAAGTACAATAACAGTTTCATCCATTTTGGTGTAAATATGGCAGAGAATGAGGAAATAATTGAGATCGGCGAAAAATATGCCGAAATAAAAATGGGAGCAGGCTGGTTCCTTACGATCACCCTCGCATCCAGCGAAAAATACGAAAATGAATATATAGAGATCGCAAAAGAGAGAAGCGGACAGAAAAAAGGGCGCTTCAACCTGAACCCGAAGTACACGCGCACACTGGGTGAAGCGCTTGTCAAATTCGCTGACGCTAACGAACTTTAGGCTGGCCGGGGTCACATGCTGCTCTTTTGAATGTGACCCAGAAAACACTTCCCTTTCCTTCAGGATTGTCCTCTACCCCGTAACCGCCGCTATGCAGTTCCATTATGCGCTTTACTATCGCAAGCCCAAGGCCCGTTCCTTTGACCCCTTTCTTATCGAGCCGCTTGAAACGATTGAAAACCGATATCTTGTTCTCATCAGGAATGCCATCGCCCTGATCAGTTACTGTAACCTTGACGGTATCACCGTCTGTCAGGAAAGAGATGTTTACCCTTCCGTTGTCAGGACTGTACTTGATAGCATTTGACAGGAGATTTGCAAACACTTCACTCACAAGAGGATTGACATTCGAACAGCATGGGCCCTGTGAGGCAATATGCATCTTAAGGTTCTTTTCCTGTATGTAGGAAGTGAAATCCAGTAAAGTGCTCCTGAACAGGTTCACAAGGTCGGTATTATAGTAATCTATCTCCTCAATACTGTTCAGTTTCTCGTATTTGGAAGCACTCTCAATGAGATCTATGAGCCTTTTGGTGCTCGTCTCTATCACCTTGAGCAAATTGAGCTTATCCCGGTCTTTCTCCCTTTCCTGCAGGATCTCAACATAACCTTTGATAGTACCCGCAGGCGTGAGCAGATCATGTCTGATGATGTCCGAGAAGAGATCCTTTAATGCATTTATCTGTTCAAGTTCCTCGGCATGCTTTTCAAGCTTCTCCTCATACATTTTCTTATCAGTGATATCCATAACTATGCCTTCAAAACGGAAAGGTTTGCCCTGTTCATCTTTTTGGAGCAAGGAAAGCTCACTGACCCAGAGAAATTCACCCGACTTCCTTAAGAGGCGGTATTCATGGAAAAAGTACTCTTTACCGGCCCCTGTGAGCCGGGACACATCCTGAAGCAGTTTTTCCCGGTCCTCCGGGTGGACTATGTCAATATAATGTCTGTTTCCAGATGCAAATTCTTCTTTAGTATAACCAAGCAGGGATATGTTCTCTGATACGAACAGGACAGGCCACCCTTTTTCGGAAGACCACTTAAAAATGATAACAGGAACTTCCCAGTAGATCGATTCGAACCTGCTGGCCCCGGACTGCTTATCAGGCAGGCCCTTTCCCTGCAAGTGGTGGTCACTGACCTCCTCAACATAGCAGACCATCCCGTCATAGCTGCCTTTTCCATCAAGCAACGGCACAAGAGAGATGGACAGGTAGAACCCTTGTTCAGGGATCGTCAATGGCAGGTTCTGCCGGGAGAATCTCTGAAGAGATCCCTTTGTATCAGCGTACAACTGCCTGAAGTTTGCTTTCTCTTCAACTGTAGAGCCCGGAATGTGATCAGACAGGTTCTTCCCGAGAACGTCGCAGGACAACAGACCAGAGATAGATTCCATCTTCGCATTGAAGAAGATGTAATTATCGTCCTTGTCGAAGATGCACACACCTATCGGAGCATCCTGCAGAACCATGGAATTGAATATGTGTTCTGTATTATCCAATCGTTCACCCGCCATTCCCGACAAACAGATATTAATATGTATCTTACGCAGATGTATAAATACATTCCTTGAGAACTATAAAATATTAATAAATGTACTTTAATGGATGCAAGAAAAGAATAGATGTAAGAAGCAGCATACAAGAACATCTTCAGGAAGGATCCGGATACAAGAAGATCATAAATGCGAGGCGATTATTCTGAGAATGTCAGACTCGATCTCCCCTATATTTCTACTTGCATCTATTACAACGAAGGATGACGGATTCTCCTCTGCCAGGCGCAGATAGTTATTCCTGACGCCTTCCAGAAAACCGACTTTTTCGAACTTGGTCCTATCTCCCCTGATACCGCATCGTGCAACCGCGATCAGAGGATCGATGTCAAAGAGTATTGTCAGGTCCGGCACTACGGTCCACCCTTTATGGATGTCCTGTATCCATTGTAGAGGGTCTTTGAACCTGCCCTGCAGTGTCATCCCCTGATATGCATAGCGACTGGCAGAATACCTGTCAGATATGACATGCCTGCCGCTTTCAAGGGAAGGCAGGATCAGTTTGGAGATATGTTCTGCATGATCTGCGGCAAACAAAAAAAGCTCTGCAAGATGGTCCGTATCAGAATGTATGGCCCGGTTAACAGCCTCGCCGATCCAGCTACCGGTAGGCTCCCGGGTAAAAACGAAGTCACTAAAATCCGGATATGAGGCAATGGACCTTGCAATGGTAGACTTGCCCGATCCATCGATCCCTTCAAGAGTTATGAGCTTTCCCTTTACTGGCATGTATCATGAAAGAGAACGTATTATATTTAGCCTATTTGCATGAGGAGTTCATGCCCGCGACACGTTCTCAGAATCGCACTGGAAGCATTTTACTGGAAAACGTTCAGGATCTTCCTGGAACAGGAAGTCACAGATGTTGCATCTGAAATACACCGTTGAAGAGTTATAATCATCCATCATCTCACCTTATAGTAATATACAAAATATTAATATAAATATCTCTGCCAAAACATATAAAGAAAGGATACCCATTTCCTGTAAGGAAGATACATGACCACAATAGGAGTGATCACCAGAGGGAAATATGGCAAAAGGCTTATCGAAACCCTGCTGACAAGGACTTGCTTTGACGTCGTTCATACGTCTGTGCCCGAGCAGCTACCTGGCTTTATCGATGAGCCAGAAGAGTTCCTTGAGGAGCTTGCCCTGGAAGATACCGTGTTCGGTGCGGACATAGTGATAACTTACTCCCTTCACCCTGATCTCACTGCGGCGATCGCACAGAAAGCCGGAAAGAAGGGCGTCCGGGCACTCATCGTACCCGGCGGAGCTGCAAAAGCACCAGTCAGAGAACTGGAGCAGATATCACGAAGATATGGGATATATATAGAGGTAGAAGACATCTGTTGCACCCTTTCCGAGGATCCTGCTATCTGTGAGTTCTCTTCAAAGCTTTCCAGGCCTGTGCTTGAGATCGAAACGGAGAACGAAAAAGTATCAGGTGTAAATGTCATTCGCGGTGCTCCCTGCGGGAGTACCTGGCAGATGGCAAAAGAGCTGATAGGTACAAAGATAGAAGATGCACCTGCCCGGGCAGGCTTGCTGATACAGCAATATCCGTGCAGGGCTGTGCGGGGAACCCTTGGAGGTATCCACCAGTCCGCTGAGATACACAAGGATGCAGTTGAAAAAGCCCTTGGTGCAAAACAAAAGAAAGAGTGCAAGTAGGTAATAGCCTGAAGCGAATGATCAGAGGATAGGTTGTGATGGACAATGCTGAGATCGCGGATATCCTCAGCCGGATGGCCAGGCTGCTGGAATTTAAAGGTGAGAATCCATTTAAGATAGCGGCCTACGAAAAAGCTGCCAGGAGTATCAAAAGACTTGAGGCGGACCTGAGTAGCATCCATCAGGAGGGCCGCCTTTCCGGAGTTCCCGGCGTGGGGAAAGCCATAGAGGATAAGATAGAGGAAATGCTGACAACCGGGACCTTTGAGGCCTATGAGAGAACTGTGGCGGAAATTCCTCGGGGGATAATCGAGATAATGGATATATCGGGCATCGGCCCGAAAACTGCCAGGGTCCTGTATGAAAGGCTTGGCATCGTATCCATCGGGGATCTTATCAAAGCCGCAGAAGAGCACCGCATCCGTCGGCTCCCGCGCATGGGGCCCAAACAGGAGGAAAGGATCCTGAGAGCAGCCAGAAGTCGGGTGCAAAGCAGTGATTTCAGAAGAACTCCCCTTGCGGTTGCGACTGCAATTGCACGGCAGGTCACCGAAGAACTGAGCTCCAGTCCTTATATAATGAAAGTCCTGCCTGCCGGAAGTCTTCGAAGAAGAAAAGAAACAGTCGGGAACATCGATCTTATAGCTCTCTCAGATGAACCTGAAAAAGCCATAGATGCATTCATGCATGCAGGAAAAGTGACCCAGGCGCCTGGAAGATGGGACGCGGATGAAGGAAATGCACATGCTGCCATTATTTATGAAGGCAATATAAGAGTGGATCTATATGTAGGCCCCGAAAGTTATTGCGGTTCACTGATGCAGTATCTTACAGGCTCAAAGGAGCACAATATCCACCTGCATGAAGTGGCGCGTGCCAGGGGATACAGCATCAGCAGAAGCGGGATGATCTACGAGGGAAAGCAGATAGAGAACGAAAGACCGGATAACGGAGTAGCTGGATTTGCAACGGAGGCTGCCCTCTATGGGTTTTTGGGGCTTGAGTACCTGCCTCCTGAGATCCGGGAGGATCGGGGTGAGATCGAGGCAGGCCTGGATGGCAGGCTCCCTGCACTAATAGAACGGAAGGATATCAAAGGGGACCTGCATGTCCATTCAAGATGGAGTGATGGCAGGAACACTATTGAAGAGCTTGCTTTACATGCCGGAGGACTTGGCTACGAGTATATCGCCATCACGGATCACTCCCCCTCCACAGGCGTCGCTAACGGCCTGTCAGAGGAAAGATTGCTTGAGCACATACGCGAGATAGAGGATATTAACGAGAGAAAGGAAGGTATCAGGCTGCTCTCAGGTACTGAGTGTGACATACTGTCCGACGGCCGGCTTGATTACAGCAACAGGGTCCTGGAGGGGCTTGACATTGTTGTAGCGGCTGTGCATGCCGGTCTGGAACAGGACAGAAAAAGCATGACAAAGCGTGTTGTTGCTGCACTCGAGAACGAGCATGTGGATATACTTGCCCACCCGACCGGAAGGAAGTTCGGAAAGCGCTCAGGATATGATATCGATATGGAGGAGGTAATGCAGGCTGCTTTTGATAACGATAAGGTCCTTGAGATCAACTCTTCACCTTCCCGGCTTGACCTGAATGACAGGCATGCAAGGATGGCAAAGGAAATGGGAGTGAAGATAGCCATCAATACGGATACGCATTCACTTGCACACTTTGACAACATCTCCTATGGCATCGATGTTGCCCGAAGGGCATGGCTTGAGCCGGCGGATGTCGTGAATACGCGCGGCTTAAAAGAGATCGGTTCTATTCTCAGGATGTAAAGTAAACCTTAAATATATATAAAGAGGATATATATTTTGTAGGACCATTGTGAAGACAAAAAGCTTAAATTTTCGATTGTCTAACATGCTGGAAGTAAACTTGAATGAGGTTGAGACCGGGGAAGAATCACTTGTTGTATACCTGACTGTTTTTTATCTGTAAGTAGTTGAGCATTTGTCCATTTCATGTCCCATGAGGTGTGATCTTGAAAAATATGAAAGATAGCAAGCATGACAGAGCAATGAAGAAGCATGAAATAGAGTTTGAGAAAGAGATGCGAAGGCAGGAAAAAAGGAACAGGCCCTGATAGCCCTCATGCTTACCCGTTTTCAGTAATGGATAATAATGTGACAGGATATTCCTGCCACCTGACATCTTATCTTTTTTGCAGTTTTATACGCTGTCCCAGAATGCATTTTCCGCCTCTGTGCCCGCCAAGAGGGTTGAACGAAGTACCCATGGAGTTCATGCATCTTGCCATGACAGCTGCACCGCGTGCAAGACCGTCGTCCACGAAAACAACGTTCTCCTCGATCTTGTGATTGATCCCAAGTTCATGCAGGTACTGCAGGATAAGTCTGGGCTTAGCCCCGGTGATACCTGCCCTGCCGGTGATGCCTATGGCAGTGTCCTCAAACACGAGGCCCTCATCCTGTGCGACTTTCACCAGGCGCTGAACTACCTTTGCCATGACCTCATCTATTACTGCAAAAAGCGTTTTGAGATTATGATTCTTATATATCTCAGCCCCTATTTCGGATAGCTTGTCCATATCAGTGCCATTATTGCCAACATCGCACCCGATGAGCACCACACCAACGGTATCTGCAGCCTTTGAATTCACCGGCACGCTCCCATATCTCGTGCGGTCTTTGGGAACGCGCTCTATGAGTATGTACTTATGGATCCTCTCAGCATACTCCTTTATAGCCTTGCTTTTCAGTTTAAGGGAGAGCATATCCAGCGAGGTCTTGTCTGCAACATCAAGAGCAGTCCCTTTTTTGGAGTCGACCAGCCCCGTACCCTTGATAATGGCATCGGGTATCGCACCTGCATAGCCGCAGAAGTTGCCGATGGTCTTTGCATACGGAAGGTCAGGGCTGATAACCCTGCCGTCAAGCGTGGTGCCGAAATCAATTGACAGGCAGGGATTACGGAAATCCACATTCACCCATTTTGCACCCTCCTTGATGCCGGCGGTCGCCAGTTCGCCTTCCATTTCGTTTGCTACTATCTCAACTCCTGTTGCCCCTGTGGGAGGCGTGACACTGGCCACAGCCCCGTCAAAGACCACCTGCTCGAGCTTGGTATGCTTGCGGAACCTCTCGGGCACGTTGAACATACCCATAGGAGGTGTCATCCTGTTTGGCGGTACGCCCGCCATCAGACATCCATCGGCCAGAGCCTTGATGAACTCTCCAACCTCGTCCGGCGTATCAAAGCCGGCAACCACGCCGGTGGACCTCACCACAAAGTGGATATCTGTCTTTATATCAAGATTGGCCTGCTTTACTGCTGCAAGGAGGGTATCCCTTACCAGTTCGGCAACAGACTGACGCGTAAGCTCAACACCATTAAGGGTTCGTCCAAAGACCTCTTCCCCCTCCCGGGGCTGGCGGACATCCCTTGTCATGCTCACTATTTTGGTTACAAGGCGGGTCTTTCCGTCTTCCATATTTGTGGCGGTGAGAATGCATTTTGTGGTAGTGTTGCCTACTTCCACGGATGCTACTATGAAATACGGTTTGGATTTAAGATCGATCAGGCGTACTGAAGGACTCTCTGCGATCCTTGGTTTGAATCCCATTTTCTATTCCTCACATTAAAGGCTGCAGTCTCTGCATGATTCTTTGTTTGGGAACCGCGCCTATTATCCTGTCTACGAGCGTGCCGTTACTGAAGACAAGCAGTGCCGGTATGCCGGTTATAGCAAATCTGACAGCAGTAGATCTGTTATGATCTACATTGAGCTTTCCAAATACCACCTTTCCCTTAAGTTCGGCTGCAAGCTCATCTATCACAGGAGCGAGCATACGGCACGGACCACACCACTGGGCCCAGCAGTCCACGACCACCAGGCTATATTTCGCGATAAACTCATCAAATGCAGCATCTGTGAGCTCGACAGGGCCAGCCGGATGCTCGCGCTTCTCAAGCCCCTTCTTCAACTCTTCCATTTTTCTCTGCCTTATCTCATCTAGTTCGTCCATTCGCTTACCTTCCTTTAAAAACCGGTCCGGTCAATAGCACCATAAAAGACTGCTGTTTTTTCTGTATGTAGTTACATACTTTGATAACTTAAAGTTTTGCATGGTTGTGCGATAATTATACATAACCCTACTGATATGAGATATAATTATAATATTAAGTTTACATCATTAATCTTTGCGGCTGACAGGAATGAAGGACAAAAAGGATAAAGCACTCCTTTAACAGACAGGACCATTTGCGTCCTGAGTGTGATATATCTTAAAATGTGGATGAATGAGCATGGAAAAATGGTCACTTGGGCAGTTGCAACAGATAGAGCCTTATGATTTTGAAAAGCTTCTGGCACAGCTTTTCAGTAAGATGGGATATGCAGTTGAAGAGACGCAGTATTCTCACGACAGAGGCATCGACCTTATAATAAGGATAGTACACTTCGGACTCTCGCACTCATGGATAGTGCAGGCTAAAAGATACCTGGAGCCCGTGGGAGTGAAAGTTGTCAGGGAGTACAGCAGCCTGAGATACCGTGACAGGGTCGATGGGGTTATTATAGTTGCTACATCCAGCTTTACGAGGGAAGGACAGGATGAGGCTGCAGAACATAATGTCAAACTCATAGACGGTAACCTCCTTGCTGAGATGCTGAACCACTACATGCCTGGAGAGAACAGGGGAATGCATGAAGCAAAAGCCATAGAGAGTGCTGATGCACAGGGGCAGGACGCCTCAACGATCATGAGAAGAGGAGAGAAATTGCTTGCTGAGGAGCCGGTGAGCATGGGAAGGGAAAAGATGATCATGGTGATCACGAACAAGAACATCCTCTTCAAAAAAGGATCAGGCCTGCTCTTAAGAAAAGAGAATATAGAGCAGCGGATAGAGATGAAGGACCTGGCAGGAGTACATGCTGACCAGCAGGGCCTTTTCCTTATCGCAGGGCATAAACGCCTGGTACTGTACCCTATATCTGCCAGGAGAAGAGACAGGATACTGGAACTCCTTGAAAGCCTCAGGCCTGAGTATGTGTGCGGGGAACATCTCCTGAGATCTTCACGGAAGAATTCAATAATGACGATCCTTACTAACAAAAGGCTGGCGCGGATAAGCATTGAAGACGGTGAGATGGAAGATATCCCGTTGTCAAAGATAATAGGGGTCGAGGCTGAACGGGGGCTCTTTAAAAAAGACAGTATCGTAGTCTCTGAATCTTCTAACGGGATGATGAAACACTCTTTTGAAGTGGATGATGCCCATGAATGGAAAAAGGCCATTGAACAGAAGGTGAGAATCACCTGATCATTCATCTGTTAACTCTGTTAACTGTTGAGAAACCCTTAATAATAGTATATTAGATAATTGTAATATAGTACAATCAAGAGCCAATGGGAGTTATAACATGGTGCAAGAGATCATAAGTATAGAGGGAATGATGTGCGGGCATTGCCAGATGACAGTGGAAAAGGCAATCAGGGCTGTAAAGGGAGTGCAGGAAGTAAAGGTCAGTCTTGACAACAAGCAGGCGGAAGTATCCTACGACCCTGGTATCGCGGATCCGGCTGCTATAAGGTCCGCTGTTACCAGGGCCGGTTATAAGGTAATGGATTAAGCGGGCCAGTGGCTGCAAATGATCATCTTCTGCCAGATATGAACACTAAGATAAAAATTCACGGAATGACCTGCATGCACTGCCACAAGCGTGTGACAGATGCCATTCTGGCCATTGGGGGCGTTTCCTCTGTCGATGTCAGCCTTGAGGATGAGAGCGCCATAGTTGAGTTCGACCCCGGAAAGACCAGCCTTGAAGAGATAAGGCAGGCTGTTACGGATGCGGGATATGAGGCCGGTGCAGAGGAATGCGAACCGGAGGAGCCTGCCAGAGAGGAGCAGGCTGCATGCCGGATAGTTCCTGACGAAGCGGCAGATGAGCAAAAAAGAGCTGAGCCTGGAGCTGTAGAAGAGGCTGTGTTCAGGATATCCGGTATGAAGTGCTCGTCCTGTGCCCAGAACATAGAGGGCGTTCTCGGCAAGCATGACGGAGTTATCTCAGCTGTAGTGAATCTTCCTCTTGAGAGAGCCACTGTAAGGTACGAACCTGCGAAGGTCAGCCCGGAGGAGCTTGCCGGGGATGTAGAGTCTCTCGGATACCATGTGGTGAAGGACCGGGTAACCCTCGATGTGGGCGGGATGACATGCGCTTCGTGTGCCCAGAATGTCGAAAAGGTGTTAAAGAGGCTTGAGGGTGTAAGTTCGGTCAATGTTAATGTTTCCATGGGAAAGGCCAGGATCGAGTACAATTCCTCCGTGGTCTCAGTGGACGATATGAGAAAGGCCATCGAAGCCATCGGTTATTCAGCTTCGATGCCTGTTGACAGACAGCTTGCCGAGGACAGGGAAAGGAAGGAGCGGGATGAAGAGATACGCCGTCAGAGGAACAATCTCATCATCTCGGCGGTCATGGTGATCCCTGTAATGCTTGGAAGCATGAAGCCTGCATTCCCTGATCTTCTTGGCTTCGTGCCGGATATCCTGGCCAACAGGAACGTGCTGTTCCTGCTGACAACCATTGTTATGGTCTTCCCGGGAAGGCAGTTCTTCGAAGGCACTTACCGCGGACTGAAACATGGCGTGACAGACATGAACCTGCTCATCGCAACCGGGACCGGGGCAGCCTATGTCATAAGCGTTGCCTCGAGCTACCTGGACCTGGGGCCAGGATACCATCATCTTTATTACGACACTGCCGTCATGCTTATCGCTTTCATTACACTCGGAAGATACATGGAGGCCCGTGCAAGAGGCAGGACATCCGAATCCATTAAGAAGCTCATAGGACTGCAGGCAAAGACCGCGAGGATCATAGTAGAAGGGCAGGAAAAGGAAGTGCCTGTTGAGAGCGTTGAGGTTGATGATATTGTCTTTGTCAGGCCCGGAGAGAAGATACCTGTTGACGGCGTGGTGGTTGACGGGGCTTCTGCTGTTGACGAATCCATGATAACCGGGGAAAGCATACCTGTTGACAAGACCAAAGGGGATGTGGTCATAGGCTCTACCCTGAACAGGAGCGGGGCAATTAGACTCAGGGCTACGAACGTGGGCGCCGATACAGCACTTGCACGGATAATAGAACTGGTAGAGAACGCACAGAACTCCAAGGCACCCATACAGAGGATAGCAGATGTTGTAGCCGGACATTTCATACTGATCGTGCACATACTGGCACTCGCAGCATTCTTTTTCTGGTACTTCATCGGATTCGAGAGATATGACGTTACCCTTAACTCAGGCATAGCGAGCCCCTTTCTCTTTGCACTGCTCATCTCTATCACGGTGCTTGTGATATCCTGCCCATGCGCTGTGGGTCTTGCAACCCCTGCTGCTATCATGGTGGGTACGGGCAAAGGCGCCGAGAACGGCATACTCATCAAAGGCGGAGAGGCCCTTGAGAGGACACTGAAAATAGATACCATTGTGTTTGACAAGACCGGGACGCTGACAAAAGGAGAGCCCGAGCTTACAGATATAGTCACTGTTGCAGACCTGAGCTCCGATGAGCTGCTTGTAATGGCAGCTAGTGCCGAGATGGGTTCAGAGCATCCTCTTGGGGAAGCTATCGTCAGAGGTGCAGAGCAGCGCAAGCTTAAATTAAAGGATGTAGAGGATTTCAGATCCATTGCAGGTAAAGGCGTGGAGGCGACCATTGAGGGCAGCAGCATACTGCTTGGAACCCGTAAACTGATGGTGGATAACGGTATTGACATCGCATCCGTGGAAAAGAAAATGGAAAACCTTGAGGCTCAGGGCAGGACAGCCATGATAGCCGCAAGGGACGGCAGGCTGATGGGACTTGTGGCAGTCGCCGATACACTAAAGGAGAACTCAAAGGAGGCCGTTGAGAAGATACGCGGCATGGGCATTGAGGTAGTGATGATCACCGGTGATAACCGCAGGACAGCCGACGCCATTGCAGGCAGTATCGGTATCACAAGGGTGCTTGCCGAGGTGCTTCCCGAGGACAAGGCTTCAGAGATCCGTAAACTGCAGGAGGAAGGCCGCGTCGTCGCAATGGTAGGTGACGGCATTAACGATGCTCCCGCCCTGACCCAGGCAGATATCGGCATCGCCATGGGTGCAGGTACCGATGTTGCCATGGAGTCCGCACAGATAGTGCTTATCAGGAATGACCTGAGGGACGTGATAGCTTCCATCAGGCTTAGCAGGCTTACCATGAACAAGATTAAGCAGAACCTTTTCTGGGCCTTCGGCTACAACACTATAGGCATTCCGCTGGCGGCCGGCCTGCTTTACCCTGTAGTGAACAGCATCCTCATTACGCCGGAGCTCGCAGCCGCATTCATGGCACTGAGCTCGGTATCGGTAACGACCAACTCCATGCTGATGAAAAGGAAGAGCATAAAATGAGGCGCCGTCTGAGCCGGGAGATGTAAGATGAAAGAGCAGAATATAAGCAGAAAAGGCAGGTACACATTGATAGCAAGCCTGGCAACATCCCTTTTGCTGGCAATCCTCTTTGCAGCCCTCTCTGTGGCTGTGAACAGCTCAAGAGCCACGCCCCTGTACACCCAGGTGGATATAACCGCAGGCATGATCTTCGTTTTCGTGCTCAGCATGATAGTATCGGCCTCGATATGGCCTGCGGTGATAGAGAAAAGTATCAGAGGCAGGTAGAACGGCTGCGCCGGCCTGCACCTGTTGGACCTTAATTTCCAAGGTCAGAATGCGGATTTATATCGCATCCCGTACAAGGCAGGCACATGGTCTTGAAAGTATCCGCCCGCAGGCCATGTTCATCCAGCTTTTTCCTGAGGAAACGGTTGAGCATTAACAGCCGTTCTGCAGAAGGCCGCTCAATGAACACCTCGCCTTCTCTTAGGGGATGCCTGGCGGCGGCCCTGAGTATGGGGACAACGCCAATGGAAACCAGTTCTTCTATGCCTTTCATGACGGAATCGTCTGATTCCCCGAGTCCTATGATGAAGTTGGAACAGACCTTGTTCCTTCCGAATATTTCCACGCCCTCCTCAAGAGCCTTAAGGATGAACTCAAGGTCCTGTTCCGGACAGACCTTCCTGTAGATGCCCCTGTCCATGGTCTCCACATTATATTTCAGTTCATCGGCACCTGCATTTTTAAGCCTGCGGGTGGAGTCCTCTGTGGGATATACGGAAACGCCGATAGGGAGGTCATATATTTCCCGAAGCCTGCGGATGAGTTCCTCAGCCCTGTCAACCTCATGTTCTGCTGATATTTCGACACCGGAAGTTATGGATATTGCCTGCATCCTGCCGGTGCTGTGGGCTTCTTCCATCATCTTCAGCATCTCATCCATCGTCTTGACCTTTCCCCTGAGTTTGGGAACCGGACAGAACCTGCAGTCGAAGATGCATTTCTCACACATGGTTATGAAAGCCTGGTCAGGGCAATGGATAAGCTCGGGTTCGATACCGCCTCTTACGAGCTCGGTGCCGTCCTTTCTGATAACGAGTTCCCCATCTTCCATTCCCGCCTGCAGGGGAGAGTCCTTTCTGACGGCAAGGCGGACGCGGTGTCCTCCTGAATTGAAGAAGAATGCTACATTCCCGGCTCCTGGACCGGCTGTGGGAATCGTTAACCTGCGGATAAGAGAGGGGTCCATGTTCACGGAACCTATTGAGATGAGCTGTGCTTTGATTTCTGGCTTCATGAATTCTCCGATACCAAAAGATAGAACTCTTTTATATGTATTGTGACCTGAATATCAGAATACATTTATTGTGATATAAGGGCTTTACTGGAATACTTCATTTAGTTATTTAAGCGGGCCATGCTGCATCGGTCGATGATATTCCCAAATCCTCTTATCTGGCATATTCCCAGACTATTAAGAAAGATAATGCAAAAATCTGTTTGGACGGGATCTGCATGATACCAGGGGTCCCGGTCAATCTGAGCCCTGAAGAACTTCACGATTATAAGCTTCAAATTTTATTTTATAGATAAAGAGCATATTTATCTGGCATAATAACACAACCTAAAAGGAAAAGCATGCCAATTGATCCCATATGTAAGAACAAGGTGCAGGAAGATACTCCGTACTTCACAGAATACGGAGGGAAAAGATATCGATTCTGCTCACCTGAGTGCAAAACAAAGTTCGACCATCTTGAAAAGAGCGTCATACGCCTGAAGAGGTCCATTGCCGAAAATGAGCGGATCTCTTTTGGCAATCTGAGAAGGGACATCATCAAGCCTGGAATATGCACCCTCTGCGGAGCATGTGCTGCGTCATGCGAGTCCGTTACAATAGAGAACGGACAGCCAAAACTGATAGGCAAATGCACCGCATGCGGTGTCTGCTACAACCAGTGCCCCCGGACGATAACGACCGAAGAGGGGCTGATCGGGAAGATACGCCATGCATATGGCGCAAGGACCGCCATACCCGGCCTGAAGGGGCAGGATGGGGCAGTGGTCACCTCGATGCTGGCATACGGTCTTGAGGAGGGCCTTATCGACTGTGCCATAGTTACTGTGAGATCTGAGGAAGAGCCCTGGAAACCCGTGCCTGTCATCGCAAGGACATATGATGAGGTTGTGGAAGCCGCCGGGAGCATCTACAGCCACAGCATGACGATCGAATCCCTGATGAGTGCCGTGAAGCAGGGCATGAGGAGCATTGCCTTTGTGGGCACAAGCTGTAATATCGACGCTGTCTACAAGATGCAGAAGAGCCCGCATGGATTCCTGCACCTGTTCATGCGGGCCAATATCCTGAAACTGGGACTTTTCTGCATGGACACTTTCTCCTACGAGGGAATAAAGGAATTTGTCCGGAGCAAGGAAATGCGCCTGGAAGATATCGAGTCCATGAAGATCCGCAAGGGAAGGTTCGAACTGCAGACCGCAGAGGAGCTGAAGATATTTGACCTTGAGGAGCTGGACCCCTACAGGAGCAGTTCATGCAAGTACTGCACAGATCTTACTGCCGAAAGTTCCGACCTTTCCTTCGGAGGCGTCGGCACTCCCAAGAACTGGACCACCGTGCTTGCACGCTCAGGCCTGGGCTACGAGATATTCAATGAGGCCGTAGATAACGGATACATCGAATCCCGCCTGCTTGAGGAAAAGGAGATGAGGAGCGTGCTCAACCTGGCCAAGATGAAGAAGATCCAGATGTACTCGCTGCACCGCAGGGAGAATCTATGAGCGAGTAAAACAATATCATCCGGCGAACTTTGTTCTGTTCTCCGGGAAATGAAGTATAGAGAGATGATGCTTATCTATTTGAATTCAATACTTATGCTTCCTATATTTTTTACAAGGCTTTTTGACATGTATCCTGCTTCCAGTCTGCATACATGCAGAACCGCACAGGGGACAAGGCATGTATCACAACAGGGGGCATGACTTGCTTTTTCAAGGACATAATTATCTTTGATTCCAAGTATCCCTTCGAGAGGAACCTCCATGTGGGATATGTTCTTAACAACATTGCACGGGGTATCAATTTCTATTATGACCTTATTTCCATCGATCTTCCCGCTTACTTCGTGAACATAGCCACATATTCTTGAACTTATTGTTGCATCGGTCATTTAATATCTCCGCTCTAAAAAACAGAAGCCTCTTCAATGATGTCCAATGCTTTGCACAGCTATCCCACAAAGATCATAGGACAACATTTTGCCTTCATCGTAGTATATTATTGATACCAGGTGTTTATCCGATACTCTATATATAGTAGAAAGTATCCGCGGAGATACTGCCAAAAATGTAAGCTTTATTAATCTGGTCCCTGAAACAAACCCCTGCATTTTTAAGCAGATGCGCATAATATCCCTTTATGACCTCCCCAGATTACGTCCACGGCTACTCCGAAAGGGAATCTGTCCGCCTCTGCGACCAGGCAAGCACACTGGAAGAACTCCTGCACAGCGATACGAAATACCCTCCCGGCAGCAGAGTGCTTGAAGCCGGATGCGGCATCGGTGCCCAGACAGTGATTCTCTCAAAGAACAGTCCGCAGGCCCGGATAA
>DANZ01000121.1:0-18330 GCA_002501695.1 Methanolobus sp. UBA474
CTATCTATTTTGGCAACTTCACGAATGGGAATAAAACCTCCACATATCCAGTGAAGGTGTACGACATCAGGATCAATATCTTCTATTTTTTTAGATATGTGGTTGGGAAGCCATTGTGGGCTCCAGGGAGTATGCTGGGAGTTGTGATAATATCTCAAAGGAAAGTTATCAACAAAGCTACGGACATTACTCATTTTATTCCAGGAATTTAATTCTGGTCCAATTACAGATATATCTTTACTACTTTTAATCTGCACTAACATTTTAGAATCAATGCCAATTTGTTGCAGCCCCTTATGTAACCTATAGGCTGCCCTTGCAGCACCGCCTTGAATGTCTGATGTGTTGACGAGAAGGGATTTCATATTCTACTCACTATTATTGTATTCATTTTGAATTTAGGTATGGCATTATTCTGCAAATTTGCTTAGGCATTCTACATAAATATTTAACTTTGACTTTATTTCTTTACCATCCAAATCCGCTTTGATATTTGACTTATTAAAATCAAAAACAGGGAGTTTAATATTGCTATTTTGTAAAGAGATATACCTTTCAGCATACAAATCGAACTGATTTATGTCATGTATAAATCCTGATATTTTACCTTTCCCCGGTTCTGTGTAGTCTAGGACGAAATTATGTCCGTTAACTAATGTCTGTAGTACTACTGCATGGAAACGCATACCTATGTTGAAATATGCTTTTTGGTATATTTCCATCGTTTCATACAATGTTAAATTTTTGTTCTGAACTTCTATATTCTCAAGTCCAATATTAAATTTTACTTCATTAAGAAATTCCCTATCATCATTTCCTATGTGGAAATAGTGCATTGGTATCAGACGTATTGTTTTGCATGGATACTTTTTAGCCACGAATTTTACTAGTTCTTCCAACTTTTGATTTATGTAGTCCGATCTAATTTGATTTCCATACTCTGGAGGATATTTTCGTAGATTGATAGCGATATACGCGTCAGGCTCAATTTGTTGATCAGTACTTATCTTTATGAATTCAATAGCTGCTTGAACTGCAGGATCTAAACTGAGATGGATTTTTTTCATATCCAGTTCTCTTTTAAATTCAGTGCATATGTCTTGTAAGTATTGCATAGATAATGAATCACGTAGAATTGTCAAATCAGAATGGTCTACAATGTTTATCAGGCATTTTTTGTATTTTTTTGAAACAAGTGGCCCAACTCCACAACCCAAAAGTGACGTTTTTTTCCCAAGCTTTTTAGCTTTTTTAAAGGCATATTCTATCATATACATGGGTTCGATATGCATCAGTGGGCCACCACCCATGATGACAATATCTGATTCAGCAATTGCTGGGTCTAATTCTTTAATTCTTCTGGAGTTAAAAATTTCGATTTTTATGTTTTCACCAATAATCATTTGATAAAATTCTTTATCTTCCCTCAACGTCCTTTCTGAAAAAAAAGGGTACAAACTCCCTAGTTTAATTTCAATGTTTCCGAAGGCATTTTTTAGAAAAACTAATAGGCCAGCTAAAATTGCCCTATCACCTATTGTTTCTGTTCCATACCAACCAATAATTACGATTTTCATATTAACATGGATTTGATTTTATATAACTTTACCCAAAATATTTCAAAAGTCAGGTATCTGAAGAATAAAAGCACATTCCCTAATTCCGGCTTTCCGGAATAATCATGAATGCATCGATCACAATAATTGTTAATTATATCTTTTCGATGATTAATGTTAGAATCATTGAAAAAGCTTTGTTCTCCACTTTCTCTGCGTAGTGAGCCTATTTTGTTACTTGCCACTGCACAATAGTATAAATCCCCTCTTGAGTCCATTGTTATACCTTCTTCTCTCCAGGTACACCCTAACAATCTTTTCGGATTGTTGGAATCGAGAAAATAAAATATAGAAAAATACTTGTATTTATCAGACCAATTTTTAGCCCTCCCAATTTGGCAATGAATAAACTCTTTTGCAGTTTGTTTATGGGGATAATCTAGTATAGAATACCGATTTCTTAATAAATTACTTCCTATCCTTTTATTTTCGATACCTAAACGATATTTAATATCGTATGATTTTCGAGTGGCATAGGTATCCAATTCTACAATATAATCAATATTTTGTTTCACTAAAGTACAACCAACATCTATAGTATCGCAATAAAGATGTCTATTTTTCATGATCTCGTCAATACTCGCTGTTGTTTTTTCGAAAGCTTTGGATATCCCTCTAACATTATCATGAATTGTTCCAACACCATCTAATGATACTGAAATATGGAAATGAACTCCTTTTTCTTGACACCTTTTATAAATTATCCTCGTGTGCTCCAAAAGGGACTTGCTATATCCATTGGATATTATATTCAAAAATTTAATATTTCTCAAGTTTAATATTTCATCTACGTAACGTGGTAGTTCAGGGACTAATGATGGTTCTCCTCCATTAATCCCGACAGAGTTTACTTCTTTAAAAATAGGATCTTTCAAAAATAGCTTAAGTTCTTCATAACTCATCTCGTTAGATTTATCCATACTATATATGTTGCACATTACACATCGTGAATTACATCTATAAGTAATTGGGAACTGAAGTACAAGAGGATATTTTTTATGACTACCGTTTGTCTTTATCAAATTGATATTTTTTAAAAATAGCAACAATTCAATTGCAAAATAAATTTTTTTTCTTTTTTTAATGTGAGATTTTAATTTATATTTCATTTTCATATTATATTTCCTCACTATTCTTATTCTTCTTCATATTAATTTGACGTATAAATCCTTTAAAAAAAAGGATTTCTTTCTTTTCAAAAACATTTAGTGCAAGCAAGAGTATAAAATAAAATATAGCACAAATTACGACTGTAGTCAAAATAGCAGTAATTCCAAACGGATTGAGCTTTAAAATAATTATGGACATTATGATGGAGGCAAAGATGTATTTTAAAAGATATCTATACTCCAAATTAATTTTAAATTTTTTAGGTGAGCTATATAGTGTTGCAGCCAATGCATATACAAATGCGAATAATGTTGTTATTGCTGCGCCTATAATACCTATATGAGGTATAAGTAAAAAATTTAAACCAATATTTAATAAAGCTGATATTATCCATATTTTGCCTATTATTTTTGTTCTCTTTTCTAGAACTAATATTTGAATAATTATTGAATATATTCCAAACACAAGAGCACTTACTGCAGAAAAAGGTGTTATCAATGCCCCCTGAGAGGAGATTTCTGGAGTAGTTAATATTATTAAGATAGGCCTCGATAAAAGTGATATTCCAAATACAGCCGGGATTGCTAACAGCAAAAAATATTTAAGACTATATCTCATAATCGTTCGTACTTCTTCGATTTGTTTTTTTTCGTAGTATTGTGACAATACAGATGGGAGTATGAATGCCAATGGTGCCCAGAGTATACTTATGCTGCTACCTAAAGAATATCCTGGTGAATAATATCCTACAGAAGCCGTGCTCAAAAGGAAACCTATTATATAGAGATCACTGGAATTAACAATCCAATTTGAAAGGTTTGCAGGAATAGTGGGAACTCCAAAGTGAAGATATTCTTGTATGTGTCTAAAGTTAGGAAACGTAAAACCAACACTTGAAACTACTGCAAAAATCAAAATTATAAGAGTTAGAAATGTTGCTATTAATAGTCCTATTGTTGCACTATATATATTTTCTCCTGAAATCACAAAGTAAGAAACTAGTACAAGTAAACTAGTATTTTTAATCAATAATATAAAAGTATATTTTTTTATTAGCTGCCTTGCTCTCATATAGTTAAGAAATAATATATTTATTGTCTCTATAAATAAAATCGGCGCTAATATTTGCACAATTATTGTGTTGTTATTGAAGAAATGGGAAGCTATTGCTTGTGAAAAGATATATATTAATGCACACGAAATTAAACTAGTGAACAGGACTACGAAAGAAATTGAGTAAAAAGCTTCTTGAATTTGTTTTTTATCTTCTAAAGATGGTATATATCTAACTATGCTAGAAGTAAGTCCAAGCATTACTATAGAGGGCACTACAACAATAGTTGCCATTATCTGAGCCCAAGCGCCATAATCGGCAATGGTCATATTTTTAGTCAAAATAGGCAGTAAAATAATCCCACTCAATACAGTCAATAAATTAGTAGAGGCTATCAGGATTACCCTTTGTGTGAATAGTCTATATGTGTGCATTTCTATAATTATTTTATCTGATTCTATCTATCTTTTCATTTAAAACAAATAACAGTCTGACTATTATTCCACTTAAATCGGCTTGTAAGGTAAAATCTCGAATGCTTTTTATCTCTTCAGATATTTTTATTTTAAAGAAACTCTTCTTCCTCAGCTTTTACCATTTGCCGTACAAGTTCTTTAAATTTAACCTTTGGCTCCCAGCCAAGTTTTTCTCTGGCCTTTGTGGCATCACCCACTAATATATCCACTTCTGTAGGCCTATAATACCTAGGATCAATTTCAATTAATACTTCTCCTGTACTGGTATCAATTCCTACTTCTTCAGATCCTTTACCCTGCCATCTAATTTCAAATCCCATTTCTTTGAATGTAAGTTCCACGAATTCCCTCACCGAATGCGTTTCACCCGTAGCGATTACAAAATCATCAGGTTTATCCTGCTGCATCATCAACCACATGGCCTCCACATAATCGCCTGCAAATCCCCAGTCTCTCTTTGCATCAAGGTTCCCAAGATATAATTTTTCCTGCAGTCCTTTTTTGATATTAGCCACAGCCATAGTAATTTTTCTGGTTACGAAAGTCTCTCCTCTAATTGGTGACTCGTGGTTGAAGAGTATCCCATTGCAGGCAAACATGCCGTAAGCTTCGCGGTAGTTTATAGTGATCCAGTAAGCGTAAAGTTTGGCAGCAGCATATGGGCTTCTCGGATAGAAGGGCGTAGTTTCGCTTTGTGGGATCTCCTGCACTTTTCCATACAGTTCGCTTGTAGAAGCCTGGTAGAATTTAGTTTTCTTTTCCAGGCCAAGTATACGTATAGCTTCCAGAATTCTTAGTGTTCCCAAACCGTCTGAATTTGCAGTATATTCAGGAGTTTCGAACGACACCTGTACGTGGCTCTGAGCAGCAAGGTTGTAGATCTCATCAGGCTGTGTTTCCTGTACTATTCTTATGAGATTGGTCGAGTCTGTCAGATCACCATAATGCATGAAGAAGTTGACGTTCCTCTCATGCGGGTCCTTGTAGAGGTGGTCAATGCGTGCTGTATTGAAAGAGGATGACCTTCGTTTGATCCCATGCACGATATATCCTTTGTTAAGCAGGAACTCTGCAAGATATGCGCCATCCTGTCCTGTAATTCCGGTAATAAGAGCTGTTTTAGTCATATGTACTGCCTCAATTGTGATAGATCATTGCTCACTATGTTTGAAGTATTCTATGGTTTCCCTTAGTCCGTCCGTTAGGTTCATCTTTGGCTCCCAACCCAGAATCTCCTTGGCTCTTGCAATATCAGGCCTTCTGACCTTGGGATCATCAACAGGCAGTTCCTTATATACTACTCTGGATCTGCTTCCTGTTATGTCTATTATTTTCTCGGCAAAATCCAGAACTGTCATTTCAGCAGGATTACCCAGGTTAACCGGATTTGCATAGTCAGACATCATTAGCCTGTACAATCCTTCCACAAGATCCGAAACATAACAGAAAGATCTTGTCTGCATCCCTTCGCCGTAGACGGTGATATCTTCTCCCTTAAGTGCCTGGTTGATGAAATTCGGGACCACGCGTCCGTCATTTGCCCGCATCCTGGGGCCATAGGTATTGAAGATACGTGCTATTCTTGTTTCAATGCCATGATGTGTATGATATGCCATGGTAATAGCTTCAGCATATCTCTTCGCCTCATCATAAACTCCGCGTGGGCCGATCGGATTAACATTTCCCCAGTATGTCTCAGGCTGGGGGTTCACCAGCGGGTCTCCGTACACTTCGGAGGTTGACGCCAGCAGGAGTCTTGCCTTATGTTCCTTTGCAAGGCCAAGCATGTTGTAAGTACCCAGAGCACCCACTTTTAGCGTCTGTATGGGCATTTCAAGATAATCGACAGGTGAAGCAGGACTAGCGAGATGGAATATATAGTCTATCTTATCGCCGAAATAAACGGGCTTTGTAATATCATGTTTCAAATAAGTGAAATTATTGGATTCTATATGCTCAATGTTCTTTATCTTTCCAGTGACAAGATTGTCAATACATATTACTTTATGTCCCTTCTCTATGAGCAGATCACAAAAGTGGGAACCTACAAAACCTGCTCCTCCGGTTACTATCGATCTCATATTATCACGCTTTAAAACTCAATAGAGGATGAATCCCCGATGTTCAATGAATTATGTTTTCCTATAACGTTTGCGTCATCGCCGACGATGGAAGATTGAAGGTTTACGCAGGAGAGGTGTGTTCGCGAACCAATAACAGTATTCGAGATGATAGAACTCTCAATGACCGAATCTTCTGCAATTGATGTGAATGGACCTATTACCGAATTCATAATTTTCACATTGGCTCCAAATATCACCGGTGGTATTATTACGGAGCTCATGCTCTCATACACCATATGGTTGCTTTCCTGTTCGCTGAGCAATATCCTGTTAGCTTCCAGGAGCGATGTAGCATGCCCGCAGTCATACCAGCTTGACACTTCAAATGTTTTCAGCTCACTACCCCTTGAAACCATCTCCTGAAGTGCATCTGTCAACTGGTATTCCCCTCTGGTCTTTATCTCGTTCTCTATCATCCACTCAAGTATATCCAGAAGAAGCGGTGTGTCTTTAATAAAATAAACGCCGGCGATCCCAAGATTTGAAGATGCATTTTCCGGTTTTTCCTCAAGCCTCTGAATACAGGATGATTGTTCTTTAAGGTATACTATACCATATTTCCTGGGTTCCTCAACTTCTCTCACGCCTATAGAAGCAGAACATGTCCCGTTTTGACAGTACTGGTCATGGAAGTCCTTGTAACCGGATTTGAATATCATATCCCCAAGGGCTATCATGGTTTCAGAGTCCCGGATGTGTTCCTTTGCCAGATACACAGAATGTCCGAGTCCCATCCTGTTCTCCTGGCATACGTACCTTATGTTAAATATACTGCTGTAGTGCTTATTAACATACGATATCAGTTGTTCTTTCCGATAGCCTACTATCAGTATTATCTCTTCCGGGTTAAGATCGATCATTCTGTCAAGTATATGTCCGATGATCGGTTTACCTGCTATGAAGACCATCGGTTTTGGCTTTGTATGTGTGTGGGGGAAGAGGCGTGTTCCGGCACCCGCAGCTGGTATGATCACTTTCATGTTTATTCTCGGTTGCGTTTTAGAGTGTGGTATAAATGCAAGCCTTCTGTTGAAATAACTAATTTATTCCATTATTCTTATTTTAAATAGATATAATGATTGTTTCAGGCTCTCCCATACTCGTCGTCAAATCTTACAATATCATCCTCTTCCACATACTCGCCCAATTGCACCTCAATTATCTCCAGAGCCAGTTTCCCGGGGTTTGACAGCCTGTGCTTTGAGCCGGCCTTGATGAACGTGCTCTCTCCTTGCCTGAGGAAGAAGTGCTGTCCGTCATTCTCCACGCATGCCATTCCCCTGACTACCACCCAGTGCTCGCTCCTGTAGTGATGGAGCTGCAGGCTTAGTTTCTTTCCAGGTAGGACCGATATGTTCTTTATCTTGTGGCCTGCTGAATTCTCAAGCAGCGTATAGGAACCCCAGGGACGATAGACTGTTTCGTGGATGTTTATACGTTCATCGTTCCTTTCCCGGAGAAGGCTGACCACTTCCTTGACCTTCTCGCTGCTCTTCCGGGGGCATATCATAAGGGCATCTGAGGTGTCGACAACTATCATGTCATTTATGTCTATCAGTGAGACAAGCTTGTTAGTACTGGAATGTACGAAATTGTTGCTGGAGTCGACAAATATGTTCTCACAGGAAGGTGAACAGTTATTGGTCTTGTCCTTCTCTGATTCCACGTAGAAGGCTTCGAAATTCCCGAGATCGCTCCATTTGCACCCAAGCCTGACAACGCTTACCCTGGAGGACTTTTCCATAATGCCGTAATCAATGGATATATTCGGCATCTTGCTATATATCTCATTGACATCCCCTGAGTCATCAAAAGCATCCCACACGTCAGGGGCCAGTTCCCGGACCTCTTTCAGGAATACCTCGGTATCAAGAAGGAACATCCCGCTGTTCCAGAGACAGCCTTCGGCAATGTACCTTTCTGCATCTTCCTGGCAGGGCTTCTCCCTGAACTCCAGGACCCTGTTACCGATGTCAAGCTCCTCTCCCGGCTTAATGTACCCATATCCCGTATGGGGGAAAGAGGGAACTATCCCGAAGGTCACAAGGTATTCGGATGCCAGTTTTTCTGCACCTGAAATGGTTTCCATTGCAATGGGATCAAGCACATGGTCCGAAGAGAACACGCCGACAACCGATCTTCCATGCGCCTTATCTATTTCTTTCATCCCGTAACATATGGCAGGGAGCGTATTCCTTCCTTCCGGCTCAAGAAGAAGGTTCTCAGGCGGCATGTCATAGCCAAGCTCTTCAACCTGCCCGATGGCAAAATACTTGTGCACTTCATTTGTCACGACATATATCTCGGATATGTCCGAGACCTGCAGGCATCTTTCCATAGTGTCCTGGAATAGGGACCTGTCCTTTATTTTAAGGAACTGTTTTGGATAAAGCTCCCGGCTCAGAGGCCACAGGCGCGTTCCTGATCCGCCTGCAAGAATTATCGATTTTATGCACATTCCTCCCTTTAACTAAGTGGAAATTGTTTGCTTGCTATAAATAATCATACGAATATATAACTAAATAGCACAGGGCAAGCACGCCATTCTCTTTATATCCATGATGCAGAACTGATCTGGCGGTTTTTGGCCTTTTTGAAAAACAACTGTTATTTTGCAATGAACGGATAAGTTCCAATCCATTTCCTACTGATCCTACTTAAATCTTAAGTACTATTACTTTAATCATATGCACAGTTTTTATCAACCTTTATCAATCCATACTAGTGTGATCACATGCCATATACAATTCTCGAAAAGAAGCAGATAGCACCTCAGGTGCATCTGATGAAGGTGCTGGCTCCAGATGTAGCTAAGGCTTCAAAAGCAGGCCAGTTCATTATTTTACGTATCGATGAGACCAGTGAGCGTATCCCGCTCACCATCGCTGATTTCGATGCCAATGAGGGATCTGTCACTATTATTTTCCAGGAAATGGGTAAGACCACAAAGCAGCTTGCAGGAATGACCGATGAGGATGTGCTGCAGGATTTCGTCGGCCCGCTCGGAAAACCCGCAGATGTGCGCAAACTCGGTACTGTGATCCTTGTAGGAGGAGGCGTTGGCATTGCTCCCGTATATCCGCAGGTCAAGGCATATCGTGATGCAGGAAATAAGGTCATATCCATTATAGGGGCAAGAAATAAGGATCTCCTCATACTGGAAGACGAGATGCGGGCTGCAAGTGATGAACTGTATGTGGCGACAGACGATGGATCGAAGGGGCATCATGGCTTCGTGACCGAGGTCGCAAAGAATATCCTTGACAGCGGCAAGAAGATCGCAAGGATAGTTGTTATCGGTCCTCCGATCCTGATGAAGGTGGCTGCAGGCATGACAGCTCCCTATGGCGTGGAAACGATCGTCAGCCTGAATCCGATCATGATAGACGGTACCGGCATGTGCGGGGGTTGCAGGGTTTCCGTCGGTGGAGAGACCAGGTTCGCGTGCGTGGACGGGCCCGAGTTCGATGCGCATAAGGTCGATTTCAACCTGCTCATGAGCCGTCTTGGCATTTACAGGAGCGAAGAGGCACAATGTCAGGAGAATCACAACTGCACCTGCAGAGGCGGTAACTGATGGCAGGAAGACAGGCAATGCCTCACCAGGACCCCATGGAAAGGGTCCGGAATTTTGATGAGGTGGCACTGGGGTATACCCGGGAGCAGGCGATCGCTGAGGCTGCACGCTGCCTTGAATGCAAGAATCCCAAATGCGTCCAGGGCTGCCCCGTGAATGTTGATATTCCGGGTTTTATCGCACAGATGAAGACTGGCAACTTCGATGGGGCGATCGCCACCATCAAGCTGACAAATTCCCTTCCTGCAGTATGTGGGCGTGTCTGCCCCCAGGAAGTGCAGTGCGAGGAGTTGTGCGTACTTGCAAAAAAGGGTGAGCAGGTGTCTATTGGCAGGCTTGAGCGCTTCTGTGCTGATCACGAAAGGAAAAAAGGCGTGGATGCTCCGGTAAAAGCGCAGCCTACCGGTAAACGCGTGGCTGTCATAGGAGCAGGCCCGGCAGGGCTCACTGCAGCAGCGGACCTTGCAAAAGCAGGGCATGCAGTTACGGTCTTTGAGTCTCTTCACGATACCGGCGGGGTGCTGACCTACGGGATACCCGAGTTCAGGCTTCCGAAATCCATCGTAAAGGACGAGGTCCGATTTATCGGGCAGCTTGGAGTTGATTTCAAAGTTGACTATGTTATCGGGAAGATAAAGACCCTTGACGAACTGCGGAATGATTTTGATGCGGTTTTCATTGGTACGGGCGCCGGCCTTCCGAATTTCATGGGTATCGAAGGTGAGAATCTCAATGGCGTTTACTCTGCTAACGAGTTTCTCACGAGGGTCAACCTGATGAAAGCCTACCTCTTCCCTGAACATGGTACTCCCATCAAGAGGGGCAAGCATGTTATTGTGGTAGGCGGCGGCAACGTTGCAATGGATGCTGCGCGAAGTGCCCTTCGTCTTGGAGCCGAGGAGGTAAGCATTGTCTATCGCCGCGGTGAGGATGAGCTTCCTGCCCGGAGGGAAGAGGTCGAGAACGCAAAGGAAGAAGGTATCGTCTTCAGGCTGCTCACCAACCCTGTCCGCATCCTTGCGGGCGAGAACATGACAGTGAAAGGTGTCGAGTGCATCAGGATGGAGCTCGGCGAGCCGGATAGGTCCGGGCGCAGAAGCCCTTCCCCTAAAGCAGGTTCGGAACATATCATCGATGCCGATATTGTGATCATTGCCATCGGCACTTCACCGAATCCGATGATACTCTCAGGTTCAGGGGGACTGCAGGTTGGGCCACGCGGCACGATTGTCACAGACGGGTCCGCAAGGACATCTCTGGAAAATGTGTGTGCCGGCGGAGACGCAGTAACTGGCGCAGCTACCGTTATCAGTGCAATGGGAGCTGGCAAGCTCGCCGCCCGGACCATCAACGACCATCTCCGGAATGACTGAACGGGCAGGGTTAGCCTTCCCTGTGGGTCCGGCTGTGACCCGGAAGAAGGTTAACTGCCATCTTTTTATAAACTGACATACCAGCTATCTCTATTCAGGCCATAATGAACACAAATTCTTCAATACAAACCGTCCGGCGCAAGAACAATTCCTCCTCCGGGGGAGAACGTGCAGCGAAAGCAGAGAAGCACGGTCCCAGATATGCGACCCATGAAAAGGACTACATTTTCTGGTGTATGACATGCAATGTTCCGCTCATCGGGACCAAATGCTGTACTTGCGGCTGTGAAGGTCAGAGAATGGTCTTGTCCCAGCCTGCAGACGTGCGGTTCTGTTCCCCCTATGAGAGAGAGATCCTTCACGGACAGCTGCTGAGATCATTCGGATGCGATCCGCTGGGAGACCGCCTTATACTGCTCAATAAGATACCCGGGGATGACAAGACCGACGAGGTCATCGTTGACGGCCTGTATTTTGGCATACTGAGATTTGACATGCAGTCAATGGACTACAGATTTGAGCCTATGGTCCAGGGTGCAAAGATCCTCATGGAGCACTCCGCCGGGAAACTCGTAAAGATAAAAAAAGGTAGCAGGCATCTTAATGGTAAGAAAGTGGATGCTTCTGGGGTCGAGAGCATGTCCCATGACGTCAGAAATGGCGACAGCGTGCTTATAATATCCGGCGCTCTCACAGGCTTTGGCGTTTCATACTGTAATTCGGAAGACCTTCCGGTTTGCCAGGGCTCTGCAGTCAGGGTGCGCAAAATAGATTCCCAGTCAGTTTCTCTTAACCCGAAGGTTCCTTCCATTGGTGATGCTGTGGCCGCGAACATAGAACACCTGCGCAGCCTGGGGAAAGATGCCATCAATACCATCAAGGGCATAGCAAACCAGAAGCAATACAGGGATCTTCCGGTACACGTTTCTTTCAGCGGCGGAAAAGACAGCCTCGCAGTCCTGGACCTGGCCCGCAGTGCGCTGAGGGATCGGGATGTAAAGGCGTTCTTCCTCAATACGGGCATCGAATTTCCGGAGACCGTAGATTTTGTGCATGAATATTGTGATGATAACGGCATAGGGCTTATTGAAAAGAAGGCAGGGGACAGTTTCTGGGACAATGTTGAGGCATTTGGTCCCCCGGCTAAGGATTTCAGGTGGTGCTGCAAGATATGCAAGCTTGCCCCGGCAAATGCAGCTATTGAACAATGCCTGGAAAAAGCCCCGATGTGCCTGACCATTGACGGAAAGAGAAAGCATGAATCTTTTTCCAGGGCAAGGATCGCTGTCAGCGAAAAGAACCCCTTTGTTCCCGGACAGCTGAACATATTCCCGATAAAGGACTGGAGAGCTCTCGAAGTATGGCTGTACATATACTGGAGGGGCCTGAGATACAATCCGCTCTATGACATGGGTTTTGAGAGGGTGGGATGTTATCTTTGTCCGGCGGCACTCTCTGCAGAATACCAGCGCTTCCGGGAACTGCACCCCGGATTGTATGGCAGGTGGGACAGTTTCCTCTCGGGATGGGCTAAAAGAGCAGGCCTTCCCGATGAGTTTATAACACATGGGCTTTGGCGCTGGAAAGAACTCCCTCCGAAGATGATCCAGCTATGTGAGGAGATGGGCATATCCCTGTCAGTTCAGGAGAGAACCTCTTCTTTCAGTATCGAGATGACCTCCGGGATATCCCCGTGCAGGGCCGGCGGCTATTCTGTCGAGGGGACCATACAGGGTCTTTCAATGAAGAAGGCCGCCAATATAATGAATATCCTGGGTACAACGACCTTTTCAGAAGAACTGGGTCTTATGCTTGTGAAGATCTCTTCATCTACGGTAAAGGTGTTCTCTTCCGGAAGCGTGATTGTGAACGCAGAGAACAGGGAAGAGGCCGACAGGCTGTTTTCAGCGGTTTCCAGGCAGCTCCTGAGAAATCACAGGTGTACCGGGTGTGGAATATGTCTCAAGGTCTGTCCCGTCGGAGCGATCAGTCTTGACGGTACAAACGGGGTGATAGTTGATGCGAAATGCATCGGCTGTGGCAAATGTACCGGTTCCTGCGTTATTATGAAATATTCGGATAAGATCAAGGCTTAAAGACAAGTATTGGCGATCCGGTGTAATGCAGGTTCTCTTATGCGAGTAACTTCCCTATAGTGAGTTATTAATACTCTGAGATATTATATAAGCTTCTAAATATTTCATTTTAATTCCCGGCAGATAACAATGGATCCAATTCAGCAGGACGGGATATCCCGCATAATTAATTCGAAGTGGAAGGTCGCAGCACTGGCAGCAGTCCTGCTGCTCATCATTCTTCAGGTATTCATATTTCTGCCTCTCGCGGACGGTATTATTCTGGGGCTTGTGTTTGCATACATAGCGAGACCTATATTCCTTAAGATGAACAGGTTTCCCAGATTGAGTGCTTTTGTGGCGACCATGTTCATTGTCATGCCCCTGGTCTTCATTGTCGGCTGGGGTCTTCTGGAGATCGTCCGTAAGATCATGTGGATATTTGAGAACCAGACCTATGTGCTCAATACTATTTTCGATTATTCAAGGACGGTCAATATCCCGGCAGGTTACGGGGACGATGTGAACCAGTTTATCTGGAATGTTTCCACTTCCTTTTTCCCTCTGCTCAGTAAAGCAGGTATATTCTCCTATGCTTTTGATATTATGATGTTTGGACTTAATTTTGTGGTAGCAGTGTTCATCTGCTATTACCTTCTGGCGGACGGGCGCAGTTTCTATGTTGCAGTCATCAATATTTTCCCTGACCATTTAAAAAAGCTGGTGGTCAGTTATTGCGAGCATCTTGATATTATCCTGCAGGGAGTTTTCGTAGGCAACGCTGCTTCGGCATTGATCGTAAGTGTCCTGTCACTAATAGTTTTCTATGCGTTCGGATTCTCAAATATCTTCGCATTATCGGCGCTCATATTTCTGGCATCTGTCATCCCTATGTTTGCAGGATACACTATCCTTCTGGTACTTTCTGTATACCGCTACTTTGAGTATGGCTCGGAAAGTGCTATCGTGTTCTTTGTGATATCATCGATAGTCATCTATGTGCCGCCTGAACTCTTCCTGCGCCCATATCTTTCAAGCATCAAATCCCGTGTGCATCCTCTTTTGATACTTCTTGCATTTCTCGGCGGAGCGTTTGTAGGCGGCATTGGGGGATTCTTTGCAGCGCCTATATTGCTTGGCTCATTAATAGCGGCTTACAGAGTTTATAAGGATGAAGAGCCTTCTAAATACATTTCTCCTGAGAAGAAGCATGTTACTGCTGAGGTCAATGTGCCTGAATAAAGGCAATTCTCTTTTGTAGGTATTTAACAGCGTTTTTCATATCGGGGACAGAACTGAAAAAGGTTAATAAGGATTGCTATAATTAAGTTAGCATTTATAACTAAGGTGAACCCCATGCAACTGTTACTAATCCATGCTGATTATATCGAGTATGAAGTTAAAAAAAGTACTCCTGTAGCCGAAAAGATCGAGGAGTCGTTCAGGACCGGAAGGCTGGAAGATGCTTTGACCGCCTTCATGGCTGTAGAAAAAACTGATGAATCTGATGTTGATGGCATTATTACCAGCGCAGTAGGTGAGATCAAGAGTGTGGCAGGCCAGGTAAAGGCTGCCAATATCATGCTGTACCCTTACGCACATCTGAGCTCGAACCTTTCCTCACCCAAAGTTGCTGTCGCTGTCCTCAAGGGTGTGGAGGAAGCATTGTCCGGCGAGTATAATGTAAAGAGGGCACCTTTTGGATGGTACAAGTCTTTCAGGATCAGTTGCAAAGGTCATCCATTGTCAGAACTCTCCCGATCGATAGTTCCGCAAGGCAAGCCTGCGGTTTGCGGAGAACCTGTGGTGTGCGTACCGGAAGAGAAAGAAGAGGTCTTATCCGAGGCATTGAAAGCCGAGAGCACTGCCAAGTCCTATTGGCATATACTGACGCCTGACGGCCAGTTGCATAGTATTGAGGACTTTGACTTCACGGGGCACGGGAACCTGCAGAAGTTCGTTAATTATGAGATCTCAAAGCAGAGGGCAGTTGAAAGGGCTCCTCCTCACGTGGAACTGATGCGCAGGCTGGAAATAGCGGACTATGAGCCGGGATCGGACTCCGGTAACATGCGCTTCTATCCGAAGGGACGGCTGATAAAGTCCCTGCTCGAGAACTTTGTGCTGGAGGAATCCTATAAGGTCGGTGCGATGGAGGTGGAAACTCCCCTGATGTACGATATGGATCACCCGACCCTGAAGAAATATCTTGACAGGTTCCCTGCAAGGCAATATTCAATAGAGTCCGACAAAAGGCATATGTTCCTCAGGTTCGCTGCCTGCTTCGGGCAGTTCCTCATGAACCATGACATGACCATTTCCTACAAGAGCCTGCCACTGAAGATGATCGAGATGACCAGGTACAGTTTCCGCAAGGAGCAGCGCGGGGAGCTTGTCGGTCTCAGGCGATTGCGTGCTTTCACGATGCCTGATATGCACAGTCTCTGTACTGATATGCAGCAGGCAGTGGAGCAGTTCGATGCACAGTACAACATGTGCATATCCGTCCTGGATAAGGTGGGTATCAAGGTCGATGATTTTGAAGTAGCTGTAAGGTTTACCAGGGACTTCTATAATGATAACAGGAACTTCATCACAAATCTGGCCAGGACCGTCAAAAAACCAGTGCTGATCGAGATGTGGGACACGAGATTCTTCTATTTCGTGCTCAAGTTCGAGTTCAACTTCGTTGATGCTCTCTCAAAGGCAAGCGCGCTCTCGACAGTCCAGATCGACGTGGAGAATGCCGAGAGGTATGACATCAATTATGTCGATACCGATGGAGTGGCAAAGAGGCCTGTCATACTCCATTGCTCGCCAAGCGGAGCTATAGAGCGGTGCATCTACGGTCTTCTGGAGAAAGAGGCCATGAGATCCGAGAAAGGCAACGTGCCCATGCTTCCTGTATGGCTGTCGCCTACACAGGTAAGGGTCATACCTATCTCTGAGAAGCATATGGAGTTTGCAAAGCAGGTTGCTGACCAGCTTGGGTGTCGTGTCGATATCGATGACCGCGAGGATACCGTAGGCAAAAAGGTCCGCGAGGCAGCCAGGGAATGGATACCTTACATTGTTGTCGTAGGTGACAAAGAGGCTGAGACCGGCAATATCAATGTGACCATCAGGGCAGAATCTCAGCCTGAGAAGCCAAAGAAGGTCGAAATGACAACCTCTCAACTCAATGACAGAATAATTTCCGAGACCGAAGGCATGCCTTACAAGGGATTGCCTCTTGCCAAGATGCTGTCCGCAAGGCCAAAGTTCTTATAATCCGCGTGCAAATAGAAAAGCATGCAGGAAAAAAATGCAAATGCAGAGGCTCTTGCCTCTGCTGCTGTAACAGTTTCCGGAAAAGTACAGGGAGTCTATTATCGGAAATTCGCGCAGGAGAATGCAGTCAGACTTGGATTGGCAGGGTTTGCACGGAACCTGCCTGACGGCCGCGTTGAGGTAGTTGCCGAGGGTCAACATGCAGATGTTGAGAAACTGATAATCCTGCTCCGCCAGGGTCCTGCTTTTGCCCGGGTGGAGGATGTGGATGTGCGCTGGACCTCTCCTTCGGGCGCATTCCGTGATTTTAGCATAAAGAGGTAGGCTGCACGCAGCCGGTAGAATAAGTTTGATATTATAGTTGGATTGTTGCATGATGAACGATGTAGTCATTGTCAGGTATGGCGAGCTTGCACTTAAAAGCAGCAGCGTCAGGAACTGGTATGAAAAGACCTTGATGAGCAATATCGAGGCAATGCTCAGGCAGTATGGTGTGTCCTATTCGGATATTAGCCGTGAATGGGGCCGGGTATTCATCCATAGCACGGACCCGAATGCACCAACGGCAGCGGCAGATGTGTTCGGTGTTGTCTCCACCTCCCCTGCGAGGACCACCGAGGCGACCATCGAGGCTGCAGCGAGGCTGTGCGCGGAAGTATCTGATGGCTTCATACGCGAAGGAGAGTCCTTTGCCATCAGGACAAAACGCACCGGAAACCATGATTTCTCATCACAGGAGCTCGGGATAAAATGCGGTGACGCTGTATGGGCAATGCTTGAGTCGCATGGCATGAACCCTTCGGTGGACCTTACGGATCCGGACCGGGAGATCTTCGTTGAGATGCGACAGAAATATGCCTATGTATTCACCCGGCACGTGCAGGGTGTAGGCGGGCTGCCCATTGGCACGCAGGGCAAGATGGTATCTCTTGTCTCGGGGGGGATCGATTCCCCTGTAGCGACATGGATGCTTATGAAAAGAGGAGTGGAAGTGATCCCTGTCTACTGCAATAACGAGCCATATAGTGACGAGCGTGCAAGGCAGCGTACCATGGAGTGCATCGACCGCCTTCAGAAATGGTGTCCGGGCCATCCTTTCAAGGTATATGAAGTGCCAAACGGCCAGAACCTCAGGGCCTTTATCGATAAGTGTGACCGTGCTAAGACATGTGTGCTGTGCAAGCGCACAATGTACAGGATAGCTCTTGAGATCATGAACATAGAGAATGCATCAGGCATTATCACAGGCTCGTCCCTTGGCCAGGTTGCCTCCCAGACCGCTGCTAATATGTATGCTGAGATCTATGGTCTTTGTGCTCCTCTCTATCATCCCCTGATAGGTCTTGATAAGGATGAGATCATCAATATTGCAAAAAGAATAGGCACTTATGATATTTCCATACAACCGGCTGCAAGCTGCGGTGCGGTTCCTCAGTACCCTGAGGTTAAGGCTAAGTTTGCGTCCCTGCCGCCTGAAGAGGATAAAATGGACATCGAAGCTATGATACGCTACTCCGTGTCAAATGCCAGGGTCTTTAAGGTATGATCTATTCCTGGCTTTTTGCATTTTTGCTAAATTCTTTTTAAGCTTTTTTGGAAGATCTTCGTATAGCTGAACAAATGCACAGATTTAATGCAATAATATTATATTATTGT
>DANZ01000121.1:18485-22911 GCA_002501695.1 Methanolobus sp. UBA474
TTCTGTCGCCGGTCCTGCTTGCATTGATATGGTCAAGAGCAAATCTTATATAAAACCGGACCATATAATATTAAAATATATATAAAAATCCCTTTCTCTTATACGGCTGGTTTCTATGACTGAATTCCCATGGGACATTAAAAAAAGCTCAGGCGGCAATTTATCCACTGCTGCATCACCAGATCCTAAACTACCTGCCTTTCTTACAGGCAAGAGCGGGCCGGGCGAGCCTACTCCGCAGTCTGTTCCATCTTCTATTCCTGATATCCTCGCCAGTGCATTTTCAGGAGTGCCTATGGAAGAAGCCAGGATCGAGATGCCACATTCTGATGATCGGTCTGAAGGGCAGCCCGCTTCGTTCACGCCTCCTGATCTCCGGAATATTAATGACATATCCGGGATGTTCTTGAATAATGTTCCAAACAGTCCCGCACCTTCCGCAGAAATGAAGCTGCCTCTAAGCCCGCATTTTTCCCCGGGCCCGAATGTCCCCTTCCTGCAAACTATAGGTCCGGATGTACTGGAGAAGAAACCGGATATGTCTTTTTTCCTGGGTAGCCCGGATACTGCCCGGCCTCCATCCAGCGTTGCAAAAGCTCCCTCTATGGAGGCATCAAATGCCAATCCTTCCCAAAAGACCGGTAAAAAATCTCCTCCTCCGATTTTTAAGCTGCAGCTCCCGGATGAGGACGTTCCGGACAATAGATCCCGGGAGATATCGGATGCAGGTGCATCAGGTTTACCTCCGGTCTTCACTCCGGACCCAAAGCCTTCAACGGTTATGTCCGATCCTTCGATCGCTTCTCCTTCGCATCATGGTAATATCTCCGGAAATGCGTTCTCCCCGTTCAGCAATTCCCTGCCGGAATATGTGGCTCCTTCCCCGGACCCGTTTACAGGTGCGGTAAATATGCCGGGGATCTCCTCATTATCACAACCAGCAGCAGCCAGCAGCAGTTCTGCATTCGCGCAGCCACAGCGGCAAACCCCGCTTACCACGCCTGCAGCATCTATGGGAGATCCACTTACAGGCCAGGCCCCGGAAGCTTCTCTCTCTTTCCAGGGTCATGCAGGCCCTCAGGCAGATCCTTTTACCAATACGGTACCTTCATCTCATGATCTTTTCCCGGGTCAGGCGCAGACTCCGGCAAATCCCTTCACCGGCCAGATGTCATCTTCCTCAAGCCAGTTCTCTGGCGCTGCCAGGCGATCTTCCAGTCCTTTTGCAGCATCGACTCCTGCTGCAAGTCCTTTTCCGGGACCTTTTCAAGCTCCGCCCAACCCGTTTGCAGGAGGCATGCCGCCTGCGGGCAATAGTTTTCCAGGTCAGGGACGATCGCCCGGAAGACCGACACCGTTGCAGGGCTCAAGATCCTTACTGGTGAAGGCTGGTGCTCTCAGGAAGAACCTCGATGGAGCCACAACCGCGGTCCGATCACTCTTCAAGGGCATGGTTATGGGAAAAAGCCTGATAGAAAGGATGGAAGATATAAGAGATGAGACTTATCCCAAAGGCATACCGGGTGACCTCTCACCATTTTCATCTGATGCACAGGCTGATCCATTTTCAATGGGAAGCACACGTGGTGCTCATTCCAGGCCAATCCCCGCAACAACTTTTACAGGAGATGGCAATCCATTTAGGATGGAAGAGCCTGATCTCCGGCAGGTATTGCAGGAGCCGGCTGGGAATGCAGATCTCCGGGGAATCAGGAAAGTCACGCCCATAGCAGAACCTCTGATGGAACTAAAGGATGAGCATCGCATAGATCTGTTCGCTGATGAGAAAGACCCTGCAGGATATGTGCCTCATACGGATAGTGGCATCCCTTCAAAAAGCACTCTGCTGGAAGATAAAGACGGCTCCGCCAGTATGTTTTCGGAGGATGTACATGTCATTGGGCATGAGCAGATAGAGGAGCTCTCCTCCGAGATGAAGGATGTTAAGGTGGAAATGGAGAACGTGCTGTCCCGGTTTGCAGATATTGGCAGCAATGTACTGGGGCTTTCAGCGACAGTGGACGAAATGAGTTCCATCGTAGTCGGCCTCCGGGCAGAAGAGCAGCGCTTATCCGACACTGCTGCACAAGTGGGCTCCCTTGATAAGAAATTCGGCTCCCTCGACTGCCGGCTTGGAAGCATGCAGTCCGATAACCAGGATATCAGGGCGGATCTGGCAAGGATGGAGGAAGGTCTTTCCGAGCTTGTCAATTCCTATACCGCCCTGCTGGTGCAGATGCACGAATCCTCGCAGGAGGCCGAAGCACGTTTCTCCAGGCTTGAGGGTGCGCTCGAAAAGCTCTCTCCGCTGGAAGATCGCCTGCATGCTGTCGAGAAGTTTCGCAGTGAATCACAATCAATGTCTATGGAGCTGTCAAAGTCGATATCCTCCCTGATGGACGATGTGGGAGCAACATCTGCCAGCCTGCAGCAGTTCAAAGAAGCTTCCGAGCTCAGTAACGGCAAGCTCAAAGAGGATCTCCGTCTAATGACAGAATATGTTGATTCCGAGCTCAGGAAAATAGGGGCGCGAAGTTTTAAGGGATATGGCCAGAGCGTTCACCTCTCGAATATAACAAAGAATTCCTCCAACATGAAGCTCTGTATGGAATGGCTTGAGTTCCTCATGGGACTAGTGGGCAGGAACAATCTTCCGGACATCCTTTCCTATTATGAGGAACTCGGCTGGCTCACCGAGCAGGTAAGGTCCGAACTGATGCACTATGCCGAAGGCATCGACTTCTATATGGAAAAACCCGACTGGAAGCTCACCCCTGACGACCATGTCAAATCCATCTGGTTCATCGAGAGCCTCGCAGGATTAAAGGTTGACAAGAACAGGCTTTCTGTTATTGACAGGGATATAGAGAAGGTCAAGAAGGGCACTGAGATATACGGGATATGAAAGTTCTTTTTCTGCGGGTGCAGTTTCTTTAAAAAAGGATGTTTGCAGATAAGGCAGATCCGCAAACCGGTTAATGTTATGTTCTTATGCAATTATCGCTGTAGAAGTGTCTTCGCTCTTAACTGTTACTCCTGACAGTTCCATGGTTGCCCTTGCAAGCAGTATCTGGAAGAGCGGCACTGTTATAAGCAGTCCGACACCAAGCGCTATTGCTCCTATTATATACAGGACGGCCATGATGATATAGAGCACCAGGCTTTCCACAGGATTTGCCTTTACAAGCTCAAAGGTCTCCTTCACAGCATCGACGCCGCTGTATCCCTTGATAACAAGCAGGGGCATACCGAAGATGAATATGATCCCGACGATAGTGCCAAGGATGGAAGCTATCTCGCTGGCTATTCCTACAACTACCAGGTATATTATCATGTATATCCAGCTTCTGACGAAATTGCCGTTCTTGAATCCTTCAAAAACGTCATTGATCTCTACAGGCTGGGACCTTGCACCCTTGACCGCTATGTGGACAAGCCCATAGAACAGCGGGGCGATCGTTACTATAAGTATCATACCAACAAACGCTATCAACGTCGCAACTGCATAAGTAACTATATTGTCCTTCTGGAAATTCCAGGAGTCTTTCAATAAACCTTCATAGTTCACAAAACCACATCCTTTTGATTGGTTATATAAAACCTGTTCTGGATAGTATATATACTTTGTTAATATTTGCCAAGTGGCATGAAAGTCTACATTCTCTCCTTTTGAAGTATATTTCCATGTGCATGCTCAAAAAACAATTCTCTCAGGGCGTTTTAAGATACTGTGTATCTCATGTACCGTCTACGTAGTACATTATAGTGCTAAGGGACGGCTCTTCAAATAGATCTTATAAGACGTTTGTAAAAAAAGAAAGAGAAAATAAAGAATGATAGAAGGAGTAAGTTTACTCCTTCCTGCGCTGGAACATGAATGCAAGTCCCAGTATTGCTGCAACCGGCAGTGCAACTGTCGGGAATTCAGGGATCTCGTTCACCTCTTCCTCATCGAGTCCGAGCCAGACACTCTCAGGGTTTCCCGGCAGTCTGGTGACGTGCAGAACTACGGAATAGTCCTCAACATTCATTGGGAGTACACCGTCCCAGTTCTGGTCCATCTGGATCTTGATGTACTGCACGGTCTGCTGATCGCCGCTGTCCCTGTCGACTGCCGTGAGCATTGCCCCGAATCCGGCGTTGCCCTGGCCCTTATCGTCCTCGACAACCCAGTCAACATCTGCATTGTCATCTATGACCTCTGCGATCTGTTCTGCAGGGATGTTGAGCAGGACAGTCTTCATTGAGACTTCCTCTGTGGATGGTTCCAGGATCTCAAGCTCAATCGTTTTGTCCGCATCATTAACGGTGATCAGGACATCGATGTCGCCGTCGTAATACTCGTTCGCATCTTCTTCTGTCAAATGGAATTCTGATACTGCTGCACTAGCTGTCCCCACTATCATTAGCAGGCAAGCCGCTATGA
>DANZ01000091.1 GCA_002501695.1 Methanolobus sp. UBA474
TTGACTATTCTGATAGCTTCGTTCAGGGGAGTTACAAGCGCATCGATAGCTCCATTTACCGTATTGATGGCCTCTTTGAAAACGCCTTCATAAGCAGACCCATCAGCCCTGTAATCAAGATTTCCGGTTTCACTGGCATGGCCCAGTTTTATGAACTCATCGACAATACCCTTGATATTGCTCATCATTGTGATGTAGCAGGGGATCAGTTCGTCGTTCTCAGAGCGTTTGCCCACCTTTTTAAGACCCTGGAGATCACTGAGGTCTCCAACAGCTATTTTCTTGTTGACCGACATAACAGTGCATATCCTGTCACGGGTGGAGTTGGTAGCAGTGCCCACGTCTGCAAAGATACCCTTATATTTTCCTTCGACTCTGCGCGTGTGGTCGTTGTTTGCCATGAGCTGCAATACCTCATTGCTCTCCTGAAGACCTGCAAGGCCATCGATACAGGCATTTATATTGTTTTTAATAACGTTGAAGTCGCCTTTGTAATTATCATTGATCTTTTCCGGTATCTTTCCCATGGATATGCTCTCGACATATTCAGCGGTCAGGTTCAGGGGGTTGATAACCGCATCGAATGCCGTGTTGACCGTCACGATAGCCTCTTTGAACAGGCCATCAAATCCGGAAGCATCCGTCCTGTATGACAGATCACCCTCTTCGGCAGCTTTACCCAGCACAATGAACTCATCTGCCATACCTTTGACTTTCTCCATCACTGCTATTGTGTTTGGAAGGAGCTTATCGTTCTCCGAACGTTTGCCTACTTTCCTGTACTTCTCAAGGTCGCTGAAATTGCCTGCGGCCATGTATTCAAACGTGCGCTGAATGTTGAGCAATCTGTTGCGGACCTCATTCACCGCGGCTACATTCTCTTTGAAAACACCGTGGTATTCACCATTAACACCGTTCTCAAAATCATTAACGGCCAATTTAAGGAGAATGCCCGTACTCTCGTTGAGGGGTTTGGAGATGGCGTCAAGATTGTTGTTCATACTTTCAATGATCTTTCTGAAATCACCGCCATGCCTTGAAGCATCCACACGCACATCGAGCCTGCCTGCAGCACCTGCTTCTGCAAGCTTTGCAGAGTCTACTACAAGGGCGTTTATCGCATCCACACAGGTATTGAGATTATTCTTGAGGTCATTGAAAGCGCCATTATATTCCTTTGTGCTCTTTGGCGGGATATCACCCCTGGAAAGTCTCTCTACAAACTTTGATGCGGCCATGAATGGTTTCACCATCGCGTCCATCAAACCGTTTACATCATCTACAAGTGCTCTTGACTCTGCATCGAACTTACCTGCATCCATCCGGACATCAAGCTGGCCGTTCAGTACGCATTTCATTAATTTATCAACTTCATCGGTCACAGTGGCCTGGGAAGCTGCGCTTTTTTTCCATTGCATGGCGTTGTCAAGGAAAGCATTGAATGCCTCAGCAACTTTTTTGTCTTTCCCGACCAGTTCTGTATCTACCTTTGTGTTAAGGTGACCATTATTAATGCTTTCAAGTACACGCTCGATCTCTTTGTTCAGCTTATTGTTCATTCCTAACATTTTTGAACCTCACCGAAGAGTATAATATTAAGTTCAGTTTGAACTATTCAAATAACAGACTGCTTTATTATATAATTAAATATAATATTAATATAATACATAAAAGTAATAATATAAAAAGATACTACACTATATACTCCTTTTCACGGTCCTGAGAAAGTAAAGTCATATTCTGCAACTGATATCAAATAATGAATTCAAAGAAGAGATAATAGAGTGATCACATACTGAACATTAGATTGTCCCATTCAACCGGGACTTTTAGTGTAAATAACTGGCAGATATTAACTAATAGGTTTCCATACGATGCGTCAGTGTTCACCAGAAACTACATAAAAGAACGTGATATATAAGATAGAAATTCGCCTGAGACCAGGTACCAGATGACTCCATAAATAAATAGTATTCGCACTGATACTATAATAGGGGTTCCCGGAGGATTTCCATGAAAGTAAAGATCACAGAAACCATTCTTCGAGATGCGCATCAGTCTCTCATAGCCACCCGCATGCGCACCCGCAGCATGCTGCCAGTAGTTGATAAACTGGACGAAGTTGGATATTATTCACTAGAGATGTGGGGCGGTGCGACATTTGACAGTTCCATCAGATATCTTAATGAAGATCCATGGGAACGGCTAAGAGAACTGAAAAAGCACATGAAGAACACGCCCGCCCAGATGCTCCTGCGCGGTCAGAACCTTGTCGGCTACAGGCATTACTCTGACGACGTTGTGGAAAAGTTCGTAAAGAAGGCCTATGAGAACGGGATCGACATATTCAGGGTCTTTGATGCAGTGAATGATATCCGCAACATGGAAAAGGCCATCACTGTTGCTAAAAAAGAAGGTGCACATGTTCAGGGCACTATATGCTATACCATCAGTCCTGTGCATACCATCGATAAATATGTTGAGCTTGCAACAGGGCTTGCAGAGCTTGATTGTGATTCGATATGCATAAAGGATATGGCCGGACTTATATCCCCGCAGCAGGCTTACGATCTGGTGAAAGCCCTTAAGGCGCAGGTCAACCTGCCTGTGGACCTGCATAGCCACTGTACTTCAGGCATGGCCCCGATGAGCTATATGGCTGCCTGCCGGGCTGGCGTCGATATACTCGACACTGCACTTTCCCCCTTCGCATGGGGAACCTCCCAGCCGCCTACCGAATCGATCATTGCGGCACTTGCCGAAACTAAGCGCGCGACCGGACTGGACCTGGAACTTATCTCAGAGATCGTGGCTTACTTTAAAGAGATGAAGGAAGAGTACAGGTGTATCCTCAACCCCATATCAGAACAGATAGATACTAATGTCCTGCTCTACCAGATACCCGGAGGCATGCTCTCAAACCTTGTGTCCCAGCTCCAGGAGCAGAATGCGCTGGACAAGTACAAGGAAGTACTTGCAGAGATGCCAAAAGTGAGGGCCGACCTGGGATACCCGCCACTAGTGACACCGACCAGCCAGATAGTAGGCACCCAGGCAGTACTTAATGTGCTGATGGGAGAAAGGTACAAAGTGATCCCCAAAGAGGTAAAGGATTATGTACGCGGGCTCTACGGAAGGCCACCCCAGAAGATAGATGCCGCAATCGTCGGGAAGATAATAGGCGATGAAGAGCCCATATCCTGCAGGCCTGCAGACCTTCTCGAACCCGAGTATGAAAAGATGAAAGCGGAAGCTGAGAAACTGGGCCTGGTAAAGAAGGAAGAAGACATACTGACCTACATCCTCTATCCTGCGATCGCCCCGGCTTTCCTTAAGGGAGAAGCAAAGGAAGAGGAGCTTGTACCCGTTAAAACGCAGCAGCATCCAAGTACATCCGCTGTCAACATGACTTCCATCCCAACTGAGTTCAAGGTAGAGGTGGACGGGGAAGTTTTCAATGTAAAGGTAAACCCTGTTGGAGGAGCTGTCACCGTATCAGAGGTACAGGATAAATCAAAGCCAGACGCGGCTTCATTGCAGGGAGCAGTCACCAGTCACATGCAAGGCATGGTGCTGTCAGTGAAGGTCGATGTAGGAGACCTAATCGGTGAAGGTGATATCGTGTGTGTTATTGAGGCTATGAAGATGGAGAATACAATACATGCGCCTCATGGCGGCGTGGTCAAAGAGATATTCATCGCCGAAGGTGATGCTGTAAGCTCCGGTCATGTCCTGATGTGCATAGATTAACGGGGATCTGCAAATGTTCAAGAAAGTACTTGTTGCAAATCGTGGTGAAATAGCTATCCGTGCAATGCGTGCCTGCAGGGAACTTGGAGTGGCAACCGTAGCTGTGTACTCGCAGGCTGATAAGAATGCACTGTTCGCAATGTACGCGGATGAGGCATATTATATAGGCCCTGCGCCCGCAAGCCAGAGCTACCTTAACATGAACAGGATAATTGAAGTGGCCCTTGAATGCGGAGCCGACGGGATCCACCCGGGGTACGGTTTCCTTTCAGAGAACAGCGTATTTGCCAAAAAATGTGAAGATGCAGGAATTGTGTTCATAGGCCCACCCAGCCATGCCATCGAGCAGATGGGAAGCAAGATAGCTGCAAGGAACGCCATGGTAAAAGCCGGCGTCCCTGTGGTTCCCGGAACCAACAAAGCTATCGCCAGTGTGGAAGAAGCTATCGAGATAGCCAATTCCATAGGATACCCAGTGATCATCAAGGCATCCGCCGGAGGCGGCGGAATTGGAATGAAGATAGTCCATTCTAAAGAAGGGGTCAAAAATGCACTGCAGTCCATCCAGTCTGTAGCCGCATCAGCTTTCGGGGACCCGACCGTGTTCATAGAGAAATACGTGGAAGAGCCACGCCACATCGAGTTCCAGATACTTGCCGACAAACACGGAAATGCTGTTTATGCAATGGAAAGGGAATGCTCCATCCAGCGCAGGCACCAGAAGCTTATCGAAGAGGCTCCATCTCCTGTAATGACGCCGGAGCTGCGCAAGAAGATGGGAGAGACTGCGGTCAGGGCCGCAAAGGCGATAGGTTATGAGAATGCAGGAACCGTCGAGTTCCTTTACTCAAAAGGCAATTTCTATTTCCTTGAAATGAATACACGGCTGCAGGTAGAGCATACCATAACAGAGATGATAACAGGTATCGATCTTGCGAAGCAGCAGCTGCGCATTGCGTGCGGAGAGGAACTGGCATTAAAGCAGGAAGACATATCAATACACGGCTGGGCTATCGAATGCCGTATCAATGCTGAAGACCCCCTTAATGACTTCGCCCCTTCACCCGGCAAGATAAAGAGATACCGCTCTGCCGGAGGGCCCGGAATACGCGTCGACAGCGGAGTGCACATGGGATATACGATCTCACCATACTACGACTCTATGATCTCCAAACTATCCGCATGGGGACAGACAAGAGAAGAGGCAATAGACCGCATGAAGCGCGCGCTCTACGAATATGTGGTTGTCGGTGTGACCACGAATATCCCATTCCATAAGGCAGTACTGCGCAATCCGGCATTCAGAGAAGGTAAGCTCACAACGCACTTCATCGATGATCACAATATTATCGAAGATGTGAAAAAAGTAGTGGTTGAAGACTCTGCAAAAGGAGCAACACTGGCATCCGCGCTTGAGAACAAGGAGCAGAAAGTTGCAGCGATCACTGCAGCTGTTGGCTCGTACATGAGTAACGCCCAGAAGCAGACAAAATAATTTAACCTGTGGGTATAATATACGATAGGGAACAAATATTCACTGGTGAGTATCTGTGAATGACAATAAGACCGAAATAATCAGGATACTTAAAGCTGCAGGAAATAAAGCAGTATCCGGGCAGGAAATTGGAGCAAAACTCGGAATTACCAGGGCAATGGTCTGGAAATATGTAAGGGATATCAAAAAAGAGGGATACGACATCCAATCCTCGCCAAAGATAGGATACGCTTTAATATCCTCACCAGACATGCTTTATCCGGAGCAGATAAAGATAGGCCTCGAAACAAGCCTTTTTGGAAAGGAGATCCTGTACTACGACGAGGTCGAGTCCACAAACAGCATTGCCAAGGATATAGCAGGCAGGTATCCGGAAGGAACCATAGTTATCGCAGAGACACAGAAAAAAGGCCGTGGTCGCCTGGGCAGCGAATGGCAGTCCACCCCGGGTGGGATCTGGTTCTCATTGATCCTTAAACCATCCATACCCTTGGAATATGCACCCCGGATCACACTGGTGGCGGGTCTGGCTGTTACCAGGACACTGCGCAGGCTTGGGGTCGATGCCAGGATAAAATGGCCCAATGACGTGCTCATCAATGGCAAAAAGGTATGCGGAATACTTACCGAAGTGGATGCGGAAGTAGAAAAGGTCGACTACTTGGTCTTGGGGATAGGTATCAATGCAAATGTCAGGCTGAAGGATTTTAGAGAAGATGTAAAAGAAAGCTCCACAAGCCTGGAAGCAGAACTTGGAAGACCTGTTGACAGGATAGCTCTGATCAAAGACCTGCTCTATGAGCTCGAACAGCAGTACATAGTATTCAAGACCCGGCAATTCTCAGATATCGTCAGTGAATGGGTATCTCTTTCTGACACTATCGGAAAAGAAGTAACTGTCACTACCCCTCTGAAGATCATTGAAGGAAAAGCAGAGGGTATCACCGATAAGGGAGCGCTCCTTGTCAAAACAAGGAATAACGTCAGGGAAGAAGTGATCGCCGGACGTTGCAGGTATGTAAAGACATGAGCCGATAATGAGCCTGCCCCTGCACAGAAGATTATCCAAGCACAAGCTCCTGATCATCCTGATCCTGCTTTACGGGTCCATACCCAGTGCATCAGGAGCCCAGGAAAATATTCTGATGAACGGGACAGGCATCTTTCTTACTACCGGCGAATCATGGACATTTGACCAGGGATATGTCCTTACTGTAAAAAGCGTCAATCAGGGAACCAATGAGGCCTGGCTGGAACTCTCACTCAATGGGAACGTGATCAAAGAAGGGATACTTCGCGAGAAGGACAGCCTTGTGTACTCCCGCGACCGGGAGATCCTTAATATCACCGTCGACACCATATATTCAAGCCCCAGTGGCGAGCTGGTCACATTCACTCCGGTATACCAGTACCTTGATCCGCAGCTTCCGGCACCGGAAACTCATGAGAGCGGACAGGAAGGGCAGTCGGAGAATGACGACCGGACATCATACAAAGATGAAGATGTTCTATCAGTACCCGGATTCAGAATTATCTGGACGATTGCCGGAATTATGCTGGCGGGGCTGGCAAGGTGCTGTTCCTTTAATAAATAAGTGAAAGAAAGAAGGAAAAGGCTTAGAACTTGAGATTGCCCTTTTCCAGCAGAACCTTAAGGTCTTCAAGGCTCATGCGTGCATTCCTGTCGAGTTTCTCCTTTGCAACGACCAGATGTTCCTCCTGCTTTTTCTCATCCTTCTGAATGTGAATGTCTTCCAGTTTACCCAGGTAGACACCAAGTTCTTCCCTCAGCAGGGTCATCTTTGCCTTGATAGGGTCTATCCTCTCACGAAGAGGAGCAGTGACAGATATCTTGGATGATATCTCGGAATGCGCAAGATCCGCTTCCTTACGCAACTCGTCCACCTGTTTATAAAGATCGATCATCTCAAGATGGTACTTCTGCGACTGTTCTGCAAGTTCATGGATCTCGCCGCCCAGGTCCCCTCCGGAAGCAAAGACATCCTTTGAACTCTCGTAGGCTTCCATAAGTTTCCTGTGGACCTCATTAGCATCAAAAGCCGCATCCAGGCGTATCTTCATGGAAACAAGTCTCTCGAACAGATCCATCTCATGCTTCAGGGGAATATCCGCATTGAGGAATATATCAAGGTCTGCAAAATAAGCCCTGGAAAGGGTTTCCACACTGCCTTTTGAGAGAGTGTTCAGGCTGTCACGCTTGCTTTTGAGCTCGGAGATCTCATCTGTGCACTGGCGTTTCATACCATCTATCTCATTCCTTGAGGCTTTGAGCGAAGAGATCCTTGCATTTAAAGAATCCCTTTTTGACTTTGCATCACGTGCTTTTGCAACCAGGCCCTTTACCCTGGAATTGAGCTCATCACGCTTGGCTTTCGTGTCATCCATATTTGTGCGGTGAAGTTTTAATTGCCTGTAGATGGATTTCAATTCACGGTCAAGATGGTCTATCTGAAGGCGAAGCTCATCGGCCTTACTCTTTAGCTCTTTTTCAGTCATTGTAGAAACGTCGGTCATGTTCTCACCTCTCCTTCGTCTGCCGGGCATGCTAACGCTTTTTCCCAGTAAGCAAGCGCCTCCTTATGACTGCTTATCCGATTCTCGATCCATTTATATTTCAGATTGAGTTCGCTTAATTCTTTTTCATAGTCCGCCCCAGCCTTGTCAGGATCCTCGTCCGGGGCTTTAAGGGAGGAAAGCTCAATATTTGCGGCCATGGCATCGACGATCCGTGCCCTGAAAGAGTCTATAGCACCCTGCGCTTTAGGAACGTTTGAAGATACAAGAGAGATGTTTGCAAAGATCGGACCGACCAGCTTATTCTCATCCTCGGGAGAGAGAGAGCTTTTCACTTTAGGGAATGCTTCCAGTACATCCCTTAATTCCTTTTGGGCAGCAGGATTACTACCGTACGCCGACATTAGTTCATCAAGGAGCCTCTCAGCCTGGTGATAGAATAATTGCCGCTTCTCAGTAAGAACCTCAGTCCTGGTAGCCACATGCTCCTTTTTCTCTTTGGAGGAGGTGATGTGTTCATTCAGTGAACGGATCTTACCATCGACTTCACTTAACTGAGCACCATGCTCATTTAAAAGCCTTTTATGCTTATCGATCGCTTTGTCAATGAGCTCGTTCCGTTCATAGGTCCTTAAAGATGTATTCGTATCATTCTGGTTCTTCTCAACATCACTCATAAAGTAAACCTCACAGCATCTTATATTCTGAATACCTGGGCATGTGCAACACCATCAATGACCTTTACGCGGCAGGGATCCACAAGACCGCACTCAATGGCACAGCCTACGGCCCTCCCACCGAAAAGATTGACATTGCCTGCTTTGGCGATAACCTCTTTTACATATTCTTCCGGAACAATATCCCCTTTATAGAAATCCTCGGATATTGTTACGTTAATATTACCCTCTTTGAGGGTCTTTCCGAGCAATTCCCTGTCGCATACTGCAACAATAAAGCTTTCTCCGGCCCTATGGATCTTAAGATACATCACATCACATCGGTTATACTACTTTTATATGATCGTTATCAGGCTTGAGCAGGTCCCCGGAGCGCCTCATCTTAGCAATAAGCTCCTCTGCATGCTGCCGGTCTATCTGCTGAACCTGAGCTTCCGCGAAGACTTCCTCCAGAGGTGCTTTTCCTCCGGGATGCCTTTCGCCCACTGCTTTAATGATTTCCTTAATGACTTTAATCTTATCCCTCTGGCTCTTTGTAGTACCCGAGGCTATGAAATCCACATCCAAAGCACCTGTTTCAGGATCGACACCTACCTGTTTGAGACAGGAATAAACAATGCGGGTAGTCTTCTTTGCATCGTCAAGAGTGGCCACATTGCTCAGCCTTATCCTGGCACGTGCCTCCGCAAGTCTTACAAGGGCTTCCAGCTGACGTGCTGTGATAGGGACAGGAGAGTCCTTACCTTCACCCATCTTACGGAGGTCCATATAGAATTTGACCAGATGTTCACGCGCCGCCTCTTCCATGATGGGGTAGATGTGTCTTCTGGAATACGCAACGTACTTGCGCATCAGTTCAGGATCGATATCAGGTTTTACTACCTCCATGTGCTCATCGACAAGCTCCTGGGTTATCTTGCTTGTCGGAATATTCCTGCGCTGTTCCGAAAGTTCACCTGCATAATGTGCTTTAAGGATGTGTTTGGCTATCTTAGTGTCAATTTCCTCGTTGGGAGTATCCAGGAGCACGAATATCATATCAAACCTGGACATGAGAGCAGGCGGCATATTTATCTGCTGGGCTATACCTTCATACCGGTCAAAGCGCCCGTACTTAGGGTTTGCGGCACCAAGCAGCGCACACCTTGATTTCAGTGTAGCGATGATACCTGCTTTTGCAACACTTATGGTTTGCTGCTCCATGGCTTCGTGCAGGGCACTCTTATCCTCGGAACTCATCTTGTCCATCTCGTCAATTGCAGCGATACCCATATCAGCCATTACAAGGGCACCTGCTTCCAGCGTCCACCGGCCGTCACCCAGATCATCCTTTACCGCTGTCGCTGTCAGGCCACTTGATGATGCACTCTTACCCGATGCAAATACACCCCGGGGCGCGAGTTTTACCATGTAGCGCAACATCTGGCTTTTTGCAACGCCCGGGTCACCAACGAACAGAATATGAATGTCACCACGCACCCGGGAGCCGTCCGGAAGATGTTTTGCCACACCCGAAAAGAGCTGCAGTGAAAGTGCCTCCTTCTCGTCTTCATAACCATAGATGGAGGGTGCTATCGACTTGATGATCTTGCTATATATTTCGGGATTGCGGCTTAATGCCAGGATCTGCTCTTCCTCTTCGGGCGTGATCTCCAGTTCATCGAACTCCTGGTCCATGTATTCCACCGAATTGGCATGCAGCACCAGGTCGTAGAAAGGGGATTTTCCTTCCCTTGTTGTCCGCTGGTGAGAACGGAGTACACCGTTAATGATAACACGGTCCCCCGGCTTGACGATCCCCGCAAGGTCATCCTCTGCATCCACATCCAGGCTCTGGGGCTGCGTACCTCCCCTTAGGTTTTCCGGAGACTCCTGGACCTGCAGTTTCTGGGCATCGATAAATACCGATTCGTTTATCTCCAGTTTGAAAGGACCTTTTCTGCCACACGTATCGTTCTCACATTCAACAGGCTCCACGAACTTCAGTTCTGTCTGCGGTATCTTTGTGACGTGCTCGCAGCGCATACATTTGAAAGCCGCATTGACGATCTTGGGACGGACCTCGGTGGCCTTACGAATCATGCCCTCAATTGCAACAAGCTGCAAAAGGTGCTTGCTTCTGAGATCCCTGTTAGGAACCTTGTTCGGTATGCTGACGAAACGGACCTTTGCACTGTCCAGTGACTTCTCAATAGGCAGATCTATGTTCTGGAGTGCATTATCTGCACAGGGGGTTACCTCATCCGGATGCAGAAGCAATTCGTCCGCAAGCTCTCGGTCAAATATCTCCAGATCGGAAAAATCAACGTAAAGGCTGCGCTGGTCAGGATAATCATTTGCAAGCTGGAGAATGCTGTCCCAGTAATATTTTTTAAGAAAAGTCCTGAACTTTTCATCCCACTTACCGTCATTCATGTTTTACACAAAATATATTATAGATATAAATCAAACCTGTACAAGATATACTTAAAGCAATATGAATATTTCGAAACACAGTTCAGTGTCGTTTATCCCTGTCAAGATTGCGTTGAATGCGCCTCACTACACCCCTGAGGGTCTGTACTTCCCGCTCTAGCAGGACAGACCGTCCGAAGATCCGTTTCAGCATGAGCCGGGTCTTTTCTTTTTTGTGCACAGGGTAGCCGATGTCGTCAAGAAGCTGAAAAAGGTGATCGTAGAAAAGACTGATGTCAGATGCTTCTGCAAGCCTGTTCTTTCCTGCCTCGATACCGCTCAGTTCGTAAAGCACGACTGCGACTGCATGTGACATGTTCATCACGGGATAGGTATCGGATGTCGGTATCGTCATGATCATATCACACATTCTGAGCTCTTCCCTGCTGAACCCATGGTCCTCCCGTCCAAAAAGCACAGCCACAGTGCCTTCAGCTCCCGAAAGGTGAGCTTTTATCTCACGGGGAGAATAGGCAGGGACCCTCAGGTGCCGGTCAAACCTCACGCCCGCAATACCCGTGGTGCCTATAACAATACTTGCACCCCCTATTGCATCCTTGAGCGTCGGAACGATAGTGGCACCCTGCAGTATGTCCCATGCATGAGAGGACATGGCCCGTGCCTCTACTTCCAGTTCACATGGATTTACAAGTATAAGTTCGGAGAAACCGAAGTTCTTCATCGCACGGGCTACAGAGCCTACATTCCCCTGGTAAAGGGGCTCAACAAGCACTACTCTGATATCAAGGGACATATTATTCAAGTGTATCAAATTCAGGTGTCCTATAGTGCTGCCTAGATATAAGTGTAATCAGATAGGGATGAACAAAATGCAGGATGCCTGTATATCGGCCTCCTTTTGAACACTCTGCCGCCTGATACAGATATATTTAATGCAAATCTTTAAATAATATCGATACTACACTCATGCAAACCAAAGCGGGCACTTATAAGTAAAAACCAATCCCGATTCTGAAAATATAGTAATTATAGTTTATTGATCATCAGGAGAAAACTAAATGAGCATGGAGTACTTTGCCGGCGTATCCGACGCCTTAAGACTTACATTCGTTCAGGTTATGATAATGGCTAACCTGTCTATCGGCATATTTATTATTGGAATGTATATAAACCTGAAAAAATGGGGCATGGGCTCCACAGGTTACGGGCTTGCACCCTCAGGAAGCATCCTCACATTCCCCAGGATGCTTGCACAGCAGATGAGCCAGCATGCACACGTGCATAATCAGTCAGTTCTGGAAACATTTGTTCTCGACATTCTCTTCCAGAGAAGGATCCTGAGAAGGAGCCCTCTGCGATGGTTCATGCATTTCACCATATTCGTTGGGTGGATGGTTCTTTTTGCTATGTCCCTTGCAATGTTCCTTGTAGAAATGATACATATGATCGGCGAGAAGGTAGGATATGCGCACTCCCTCCCATGGTTTATGAATCCCGAGGTTTTCAGAGAGATACTCGCGGTTCCAAACGACATCTTCAGCTACATACTGCTCACAGGCATCATAATAGCGATATACAGGAGACTCTTCGTCGCCAAGATGAGGGAATCAACCATAGCCTATGACTCCATCCTTCTCATAGGCCTTACCGTTATCACAGTATCCGGCTTCATTGCAGACGGGATAAGGACCGGCAGATTCTGGGGATTCGATATGCCTGTAGAATGGGCCCCACCTGCATCACTGTTCCACGTGATAATATCATTGCTTTTCTGTATCGCATATATACCATTCAGTAAATACATACACATGATTGCAATACCGCTTGCACTCCTTGCGAACAAAGGAGGAGAGTAAACAATGGCAAAGCGCGAACCTTCAATTACTACACAGAACTTAACAGCTGTCCAGCTCATGGAGCTTGACTCATGCAGCCGATGCGGAGAATGCGTGAACTGGTGCCCGACATACGATGCATCAGGACAGGACCCTGGCCTTGCACCAAGGGACAAGATCCTCAGATGGAGAGAATTCATGAACAAGTCCTACGGACTGCGTGCAAGGCTCTTCGGACCAAAAGAGATACCAGAAGAAGACATCGAGAAATTCAAGGATGATGTATATAAATGCACAACCTGCGGAATGTGTGCAACAGTATGTGAATCCGCCATCAACACCGTCGAGCTGTGGGAGTCCATGCGTGCAAACCTCGTTAAGCGTGGAAATGGTCCATACGGCAAGCAGGGAGCGTTCTTAAAGTTGATCGGTGAGTACAAGAACCCCTACATGGCAGATAACAAGGACAGGACAAACTGGTTCCCTGCAGACATCAAGGTAGCGGACAAGGCTGAGATCCTCTACTTTGGAGGATGCACTGCGGAGCTCAGGCAGAGAAAACTTGCACTTGCAACAGCACGTGTGCTCAATAAGCTGGGAATCAAATTCACAATGCTTGGCGAAGACGAGATCTGCTGTGGATCTGCACTCATCAGGACAGGACAGTATTTTATAAATGATACTGCAAAGGTAAATGCCCAGAAGAACATCGACAACATCAAGGCAAAGGGTGCAAAGACCGTACTCTACGCATGTGCCGGATGCTACAGGGCATCACTCATTGACTGGCCAAGGCTCACCGGAAAGAAACTTCCATTCAAGGTAGTNNTCCATCGATAAGAAGGTCACATACCATGATCCATGCCACCTTGGGCGCCATGTAGGCGTATTTGAGCCCCCAAGAGCAGTTCTTGAGGCGATCCCGGGAATCGAGTTCGTGGAAATGGAAAGGATAAAAGAGAACCAGCGCTGCTGTGGAGCTGGCGGTGGTGTGAAGGCAGGTGTCCCGGACCTTGCACTTGGTGTTGCTTCAACGCGTGTTGAAGATGCACTTGCAACAAGCGCGGATATCCTTTCAAGCGCCTGCCCATTCTGTAAGAGNNGTCATCGTCCTTGTTGCGGAAGCAATGGGAATAGACCTCAGCGACGCACCCAAAGAGTGATCAATTCACTCTTCTTTTTTTGTAGCTCTTTTGAGGATAACCTAAATATAATCAGTTTCCCCATTTTGTTTACTCATGGAAATCCCTTACGAACTCCTAGGAAAGGTATTTATTATCATCACGCTGCTCGTAACAGCAGGCATATTCGTGGCGCTACTGCTGGGTGTTTACAGCTTCAGGAAGCACACGATGCTCTTTCCGAATTTCATCCTGTTCATACTTTACATGTTCTACGGCCCGGCTAAATTCCTCTGCGGAGTATTCAGCATAAAAGAAAACCTTGTTGACGAGATATTGGTCGAGGTGCGCAATGCAGTAATGCTTGACAAGTTCAAAAAGACAAAAGGCAAGCGGGTGGTATTTCTTCCTCAGTGCATGCGACATCCCAACTGCAAAGCCCGATGCGATCCTATAACCGGGTACCAATGCAAGATGTGCGGCCTGTGCGACATAGGAATGATCTGTAAGGCTGCACAGGAACATAACTTCGAAGTTTATGTCATACCAGGAGGCAGCTTCGTTAAGAAGATAATCAAAACGCAGCGGCCGGATAGCTGTATAGGTGTGGCCTGCTATCCCGAACTATCGGAGTCAATGCAGGGAGCTTCACCATTTATGGTAGTGCAGGGTGTTTCCCTTATCCGGGACGGATGTTTTGATACAAAAGTGGATGTAAAGGAAGTTATCAGGAAAATGGAGGAGTGCGATGTATAAGCTTCTGGGAGAGATCATAACCTTCCTGTTCATACTGTCAGTTCTCCTGGCCGGTATTGCTCTTGCAGTTAGCAGGATCAGTCTGAACAGACAGGTTTGGCTTGCGGGTTTTTTTGCAGAGGTACTTGATTTCTTCTATCTGCCGCTTAAGTTCTTCTTCTTTAAGCTGTCGGATACCAGGAAACTTGACAAATGGATGGTCTCCCTGAAGAACATCGCTAACCGGAGCGCTTTTGAGAGGACGAAAAAACGCATGATAATCGCGCCTCACTGCATGCGCTTTCTGGAATGCCCTGCAGCATCTACAAGAACAGGGATAGAATGCGTGTCCTGCGGAAAATGTGTCTTTTCCAAATTGAAAGAAGATGCTGCCAGATACGGATACAGGCTCTACATAGTAACAGGCTCCTCATTCGTGAAACACGTGATCAAAGAGGAAAAGTATGAAGGAGCACTCCTGATAGCCTGCGATTACGAACTCAACAAGGTAATGATGGGGCTTAAAGGAAAGAACATTGTCACATACGGTATTCCCATGTACAATGACGGGTGTTTCAATACAGGAGTGGATTACGGAAAAGTTCTCCAGGTAATGGAGATGTTCTCCGTCAAACAATGATAGATCCGGGAAGGAACCAGGATGTACGACCTTATAATTGTAGGCGGTGGCCCTTCCGGTTCGGCTGCAGGAAGAGTGGCAGGAAAGCTTGGTTTGAAGACATTGTTGATAGACAAGGCAGTCTTCCCGCGATACAAGCCATGCGGAGGTGCTCTCTCTGAGCATGCCATATCTTTTTTGGATTTTGAGATCCCCGACGAGATAATAGAAAAAGAGATATACGGAGCCAGGATATGTTTCAGGGACAAGACCATTGAATGTGCAAAGGACTATCGCCTTTCTGTTATTGTCACGCGCAGTAAACTTGATAACCTGCTTCTTGAAAAAGCGAGGGAGACCGGAATGGAGTATGCCCCCGGAGAGAAGGTAATTGATATCTCCGACGAAGGGGATCACGTTGCAGTGAAAACTGCTAAGTGTGCCTATAGATCCAGGTTTCTCATTCTGGCAACAGGATCTCAGGGAATGTTAAAGCATCATATCAGAAGAAAGGATAGCAAGAAAGAATATGGCATATGTATGGTTACAGAAGTCCCGGAAAACAACGGGACAATTGACAATTATATCAAGGATGCAGTTGAATTGCGGTTCGGGGTTGCCGGAATGGGATATGGCTGGATATTCCCGCATGACGGATACTATTCTGTTGGCACGGGTGGTCTTGCAAGCCTGCTGCAAGACCCTAAGGGTACAATGCGACAATATCTGCAGGAGAATGATTTCAATGGCGACTATAAGCTTAATGGTCATGTCATTCCATGCGGAGGCCACAGAAGGAGTCTTATCAAGGGCAGGACAGTGCTTGTAGGTGATGCTGCGGGATTTGTAGATGCTTTCACCGGAGAAGGGCTTGCCTATGCCATCCGGTCAGGCCAGATAGCAGCAGAGGTCGTGGCAGAGGCTTTGACTTCCGGCCTGGAACCACAATATCTGAAAAAGTACGAGAGAAGATGCAATTGCGAATTTGGGGAGCATCTGCGGTATTCCCTATACTTCGCCAGTATCATGCATCGCTTTTCTGAAAAGGCTTTCACCATCTTCACACAGGAAGAAAGGGTAGTCAGCGGATTCCTTGATGTGGTAGCTTTCAGGACAGGCTATAAGCAGTACATGAAATGGCTGGTGCTCAATTTCAAACCAGGGTGGCTACTGAATAAGGAAGTGCCACCTTGAGCAGGCCTGTATCAAAGTGACAGGGATGTGAGTGAGGAGAATAAGCTCCCTTCTGTTGATGCAATACACTATCCCGCCTGGCAGAATAACGCGCTCCTGGGAGCTGCATTGACGGCATTCGGCTAAGCGTCATTTACCGAGGGATGGTCTAAACACCCATTTGCCCCTCTCCGACTTGCACCCACGAGGATTCGCCGTTCCATCCGCATTCCATGCGACCTCAGCCTTTGGGCATCACAGCATTAACATGGGTCGGTATCGTTTCTGTGCCAGCATGCAGGATCTGCATGAGTTGCATTGCAACTGCCCGGACTCTCGCCCGGTGCCCTTTACAGGCACTCGTGTGTTTAGATGGTGGGGAGACTTTCCTCAGGCCAAAAGGCCCGGCGGCCGTCCTTCCTCTCTCACGGAATAGAATAGATTCTCATAAAGATATATATGTATTTCGCCATAATAAGAATGGACCTAAGAACTCATAAAACTCCCTGATAGTGGTCAGGATATCTGTGCAACTTAACAGATCCATTTCGCAAGGTTTATCACTATGAAAATTTACATATTTATTGGTGGTTCACATTCGATATAACAGATACCTTATAATGGGCGTGATCATGCTTACTGCACTTCTCCTGGTTCTTTTTACAGAGATATTCGTATCCCAGCCCATAGCGGATCATATCCATTCAAGGAGCATTAATGACATAAAAGCAACTTCGGAGAGCATAGTATTTGGTATATTCCTCCCGCTTGCGGTAGCCGTGCTCTACACGCTGGCAAGACGAAAAAAGAATAAGACTGCTGAAAGGTAGTTCAAAGCTTCAGGACGCCACAGCCACAGCCACGTCTTATAAGGGAATCCATTTTTGATTCGATCTCATCCTGCTCGGAAGCAGAAAGCAGATCGTACTCCTCTTTATGTTCATCCATTATATGCCTGAACATCTTTTCCTTGGCAGTTTCCGCATTACTGTCAATTACTCTAAAGTCGTCGTTGAATCCAAGGTCATTGCATTTCAGTATGATAACACCTATGTTAAAACCTCCCGGTAAAGAGTAGATATTAATTGTTTATTAACCTTGCCAGACTCCCTCAAAATAGTTAAAGTGACTGTGTGGCTAAAGGAAGAAAGAAGCGCCTATAATAATGAAAAGGATACCTGCAATCGTGGATACGGTCCTCTTGTCAACTTTCTCCATGATGATCTTTCCTAGATAAACAGCCGTGGCAGACAGGATGAACAGAGCCGTTATCACCCCGATAAATACAAGCAGCGGGTTGTACTGGGTAGCAAACAGGGCTGCTGCAAGCTGGGTCTTATCTCCCATCTCTGCAACCAGGATCAGCCAGAATCCCGACATAAAGGGACTTTTCAGTTCATAAGAGCCTTCCTCTTCATCCCTGTCCCTGTTGATCAGGGTCATCAGGCCAAAGAAAATGAACATCAATCCCGCACCTGTACGCACATAATCCAAGGGGATCTTCTGAGAAATGTAATTTCCAAAAATTATGGCTATACCGTCCGTCAGGACAAAAGCCAGCATCACACCCGCAAGCAGTGAGGCGTATCTGCGGGTCTTTGTAGAAAGGATCAGCACTGCAAGCTGGGTCTTGTCACCGAGTTCCGCAAGCCCTACCAGCAAGAAAGGAAGCAGTATGTCCTGGATCATGTTATGCAGATACCTGTATTTGGATATATAAATTTGCCAGCACTATCGATATATCCTCACGTTTAAAAAACATCCGGCTGGCTTTTTCCCTGTATATGGAATTAAAAGCTTGCGCTAATGAACAAAAAGGATAAATACACATACAAACTAACCGATATCCTACTACTGTATGGGAAGAGGAGTCGGGAACATGGTCAACTTAAGGCAACCAAACGCAAACGAGGCCACCAGGACCTTCAACAGGTCAAAGAGCGTAACACCAATGTCAGGCATCTGTACACGTTGTATAGACGGATGCCGCGGGAACTGTGAAATATTCAAGTCAACATTCAGAGGACGTGAAGTCATATACCCCGGACCTTTTGGAGAAATGACAGCCGGAGGAGACAAGAATTATCCCCTGGATTATTCTCACCTAAATATCCAGGGATATGCAGTCGGTGCCGTAGGCATGCCTGAAGGCACGATCCCTGGCCCTGAGACTGCAAGGTTCCCCAATGTTGATACTGAAACTGAGTATGGCTGGAGACGAAAAGTAAGGATGAGAGTGCCTGTTTTTACAGGGGCATTGGGTTCAACAGATATCGCAAGGAAGAACTGGGAGCATTTTGCCATAGGTGCTGCAATCTCGGGTATCACTATTGTGTGTGGGGAGAATGTATGCGGAGTCGATCCGGAATTGAAAGTCGGAAGTGATAACCTTGTTAAAGATTCACCTGAGATGGATCGCAGGATCGGGCTTTACAATAAGTTCCATGACGGCTACGGAGAGATGCTTGTCCAGATGAATGTGGAGGACACAAAACTTGGCGTCGCAGAGTATCTTGCAGGCAAGCATAATATGGAGACCATTGAGCTGAAATGGGGACAGGGAGCAAAGTGCATTGGCGGAGAGATCAAAGTAACAGACATTGGCCGCGCCATCGAGCTGAAACAGAGAGGGTACATAGTCACTCCGGATCCGGAACTTCATTCTGTGCAGGAGGCTTTCAGGCTGGGCGCGATAAAGGAATTTGAAAGGCATTCCAGACTGGGATTTGTCACGGAGGAGGGGTTCTGCGAAGAATGCGACAGGCTCAGAGACCTTGGTTTCAAACGTATTACCCTTAAGACGGGTGCATATTCAATGGCAGAGACCGCCATGGCTATAAAATACGGTTCAGAGGCCAGGATTGACCTGCTCACATACGACGGAGCACCGGGAGGTACCGGAATGAGCCCCTGGCCTATGATGGAAGAATGGGGAGTGCCTACATTCTACCTGCAGTCCCAGGTATATGAGTTTGCCCGGAGACTTACAGATCGCGGCAAAAGAGTACCTGACCTGGCAATGGCAGGAGGATTCTCCAGTGAGGACGGAGTGTATAAGGCACTTGCAATGGGAGCGCCTTATTTCAAGGCAGTATGTATGGGACGCGGACTAATGATCCCCGGAATGGTGGGTAAGAACATCGGTAAATGGATAGAGGAAAACGACCTTCCCAAGACCGTTTCTGAGTTTGGCAGCACTGCAGAGGAGATCTTTGTGCACTACGAGGAATTAAAAGAAAGGTATGGCGAGGAGATGAAATACATCCCTCTTGGAGCGGTCGGTATTTATTCATATACAGAGAGGATCAAGGTGGGACTGCAGCAACTGATGGCAGGCTCCAGAAAATTCAATATATCCACTATCTCGCGCAAAGATGTCATGGCACTTACAGAGGAAGCTGCAAAAGTATCCGGCATTGCCTATGTGATGGACGCATACAGGGACGTTGCAGAGGGGATCCTTGACAGCTGATCCTCATTGCAGCATTTATATACATGGGATCTAAACTGGAATGCCCATTGCCATAGAGAGAGGAGAAAGTATGAAAGAAAACGGTGCGGTAGAAACTAAGGTCCCCAAGTATGCAGATAAGGAGAAGATAACAAGCGGAGTCCCCCAGCTCGACGGAATACTTCAGTCATTCCGTCTTGGGGATAATGTGGTATGGGAAGTAGAAGAACTTGAAGACTACAGGTATTTTGCCGGCAGGCTCATCAGCCAGGCCATAAGGTCCGGCTCCAAGTGTGTTTATGTGCGGTTCGCGCCTCATGAGCCGATCCTTGGAGCAATGGAAGGGCTCGATATAGTAGAGGTGGACCCGGGCAACGGCTTTGACTTCTTCAGCAGCCAAGTACACAGGATAATAGAACATTATGGCGAGAAGGTATACTATGTATTCGATAACCTCTCATCCCTTATGGTAGAATGGGCAACAGATGAACTGGTCGCCAATTTCTTTAAAGCCACATGTCCATACCTGTTCGAACTTGAGACCATAGGATACTTCTGCCTCACCCGGGGAAAGCACAGCCATTCCACAGTGGCAGGCATCAGGGAAACGACACAGGTGCTTATCGATTACTACCATATCAATGGCAGGGCATATATTCATCCTCTGAAGGTCTACGAAAGGTATTCGCAAAGCATGTTCCTGCCTCACACGGTATCTGAGGAGGCATGGGAGCCTATATTTGATAGCGGAAAAGCTGCCACGATTTCCTCGATAGACCGCAGGAAAGTGATCCGCATGGGAAGCCGCGGTACAGCTCCATGGGACACAGTGTACACTAAACTGAGGTTCCATTATGATATGGGAATGCTTGATTCCATACCCGGGCCCGAGATAATAGCACTCAAGAGGGAACTCTCCAGGATGGTCATCGGTGATCACCCCCGCTTCAATCGCCTTGCAGACACATACCTTACACTGGATGACCTGCTTGGCATAAGGGACAGGATGATAGGTTCCGGGCGTATCGGGGGAAAGGCGGTTGGGATGCTGCTCTCACGCAGCATAGTTCTCAACAGTGAGAAGAAAGAGGAACTTTCAGAGATACTGGAACCTCATGATTCGTTCTACATAGGTTCGGATGTCTTCTTCACCTTCATGATAAACAACGATCTGTTCCGCCTCAAGATAAGACTATCAGACAGTTGCAGCATGACAAAAGAGGAATTCGAAGAGGTGGAGGAAAGATTTCTTGAGGGAAGGTTCCCTGAGGATATAATGGAACAGTTCCGGGACCTGATGGATTACTTCGGACAGGCACCTATCATCGTAAGGTCAAGCAGCCTGCAGGAAGACAGCTATGGGAATGCTTTTGCAGGCAAGTACAGGAGTGAGTTCTGCGCCAATCAGGGAAGCCCTGAAGAGCGCCTCGAAGCGTTCATGCATGCGGTCAAGCTTGTATATGCAAGTGCCCTCAACCCGGATGCTCTTGCATACCGAAGGACAAGAGGTCTTCAGTATGAGGATGAGCAGATGGCAATACTGGTGCAGCGTGTATCAGGAATGCCATATAAACAGTATTTCTTCCCGGCGCTTGCAGGGGTCGCTTTCTCAAAGAACCTGTTCCGGTGGTCAAAACGCATAGATCCCGCAAAAGGATTGATAAGGCTGGTCTTTGGACTGGGTACAAGGTCTGTCGACCGTGTGGGAAGAGATTATCCCCGGATGATAGCTGTCAGCCATCCTGCACTCAGGCCTGAAACCGGCGCGAAGGTGATAAAATATTCGCAATGGGATGTGGATGCCCTGGACCTTGCAGAGAAAAAGCTCATAACCATCTCTTTCCGCGATCTTGTCAAAGATTGCGATTATCCCGGCCTGAGAATGTTCATCTCTATCCTGAACGAGGGATACCTTGAGGACCCCCCCACCAATGCGATCGACTGCTCACAGGAGATGGTGCTGACATTCAACAACATGATAAAGAGCACTAAGTTCGTGGCTACCATGGGACAGATACTCAGCATAGTAGAGGAAGTGTATGAACATCCGGTGGATATTGAATTTACGTCATCTGTCGATCAGAAGGGAAATTTGAGGCTTAATATAGTCCAGTGCAGACCAATGACGACGCCCGGGGGCAATGGGCAGATAGTGATCCCTGCAGATATAAAAGAAGATAATGTATTGTTCAGGTCCAATATGCTCATAAACGAAGGGAAAGTGGAAAATATAGAGTATATTGTGTACATAGATCCGCTTGCGTATGAAATGGCTGACCTGGACCTGAAAAGATCTATCGGGCGTGTGGTCGGGCGTATCAATGAGAAGATAGGCGGCATGGGAACTTCATTTATACTGATGGGTCCCGGCAGGTGGGGAAGCAGCAACATAGAACTGGGTGTCAATGCGACATATAGTGAGATTGACCGCACCTCTCTGCTCGTGGAGATCGCGCGTGAGAAAGCTGGGCACACCCCGGAAGTTTCCTACGGGACCCATTTCTTCCAGGATATAGTGGAAGAAGAGATCATCTATATGCCGGTGTACCCGGACATGAATAACTCGGGTTTCAATGAAGCTTTCTTCAGAGACGCGAAGAATGTTCTGACAGACATACTGCCGGAGCATGAGAGATTCAGCACCGTGGTCAAGGTTATCAATGTCCGCGAAGCATCAGGCGGAGCTCCTGCGGTCGTTATAGCGAGCCTGCAGGAACAGAATGCTATCTGCTACCTTGAGAAGCAGACAGTTGGCAGAACATGGAAACTTGACAGGCTGAAAGGTCAGTGGCACTAAAAAAAGAAATCCACGAATGGATATTAATCTACGAATTTGATACCAACATCTTTCATATGGTTGCGTATGGCTACATTGACAAGGAGGGGCGTAATTGATTCCACCATGGAGGACGTCTCAAGCGGGCCTATATCCAGTGGCCGCATTCCGGGAATGTCTCTGACGAGGCCAAAGACAATGTTCTTTGAATGCATATAATTCCCGCACACTCCAATATCGTAACCAAGTTCGGTGTCAAGGTTGGAAAGCTTGGCCGCAGGGACGTTATGGAAAGCAGATACCAGTTCAGTTCCGGCTGGCAGCAAAGAGGCTATTTCCTGTGCAGCGCTTCCGGCAGGAGGAGTAACATAGCAGAAATAGTCCGCTTTGTAATCTTCCCTTGAATTTGCAGATATCTCCAGAGGAACCCCATTAGGAACAATGATACAGCGATCTTTTTCCATTGGCACGACCACAGATATAACGATCTTATTATCGATCTCTGCTTTGATCTGCTCTATTATGGAAGAGATCTGGCCATACCTTATAGCCAGAAGGATTATATCGGCTTCTGAAGCTGCTTTTGCATTGATCTCGCCTGTAATATCTGCCTTTTGACCATGATCTTTCAATATACCGGTATATTCGACTGCTCTGGCCCGGGCTTTTTCCTGTTCCCTTGAACCTATGATCACGTGGTGTTTATGCCCCCACCTGAGAGCAAAACCTTTACCAATGCTGCCTGTACCGCCAATTATTGCAATCTTCATGATAATCCCATCAACAATATAGATAATATCAACTGTCCGACCAAAAATGGAAGGATCTATATGGCCTGTGAGTTCAGACCATATAAATGTTGCTTAATTACATATATTGCAGGATTGGATCCAGGAAGGTCAGATCCATCCACGGTCTTTCATTGCAACTACCACACGCTCGATCGCAACTACATAAGCAGCGGTCCTCATGTCGATGTTGTGCTTCTGTGACGCCGCATAAACTGCTTTGTATGCCTCGGTCATCTTTCTGTCCAGACGGGTATGGACCCTGATCTCACTCCAGTAGTACATGTAGAAGTTCTGTACCATCTCGAAGTAGGATACTGTCACTCCACCTGCATTACATAGGAAATCAGGAATTACGTGAAC
>DANZ01000071.1:0-6507 GCA_002501695.1 Methanolobus sp. UBA474
CAACACCCATTTTCCTGGCTATCTCTACCTTTCCACCGCTGCCCCAGACAGTTACTTCATAGCCGTTATCCTTTAAGAAACGGGTGAACCACTGTCCCATCTCCCCCGTGCCGCCGATAATGAGCACTTTCAAACCCGTAGTCCCTCCAGGACAGCTTTTCTCATGATGTCCACCGGAGGCTCAACTCCTGTCCATATCCTGAAAGCCTCAGCTCCCTGATGAACAAGCATCATAACCCCATTGACAGTTTTGGCGCCGGCAAGCTTTGCTTCTTTGAGCAGGCGGGTTTCAAGAGGGTTATAGACTATATCGAATACAGTGAGATCAGGATGCATCTCCCGGGAGGTCGCAATAGTGCCTTCAGTATCAGGATGCATGCCAAGGACCGTGCAGTTCACAAGTATGTCGCTTTCTCTGATCAATAACCCCAGATCATCAAAGCCGCATCCTCTGGCTTTGCCCACCTGCGATACGTCAGCCGCCAGCTCAACTGCCTTATCAGCCGTTCTGTTGGCGATAGTGACACTGGCACCCTCCTTGGCGAACTGGAAAGCGACAGCACGAGCTGCGCCACCTGCACCGGCTATCAGCACCTGGGAGCCCTTTATATCGACACCTTCCTCCTCCAGCGCTCGTTTAGCACCTAGGCCGTCTGTGTTATACCCTTTCATACCATCCCTGAAGTCAACGGTATTCACAGCCCCGATCGCAGCCGCCAGCGGGTCAGCATCCACTATTCTCAGTGCTTCCTGCTTCAGGGGTATGGTAAGGTTGACGCCGCCAAACCCCATGGCTTTTGCACCCGCAAGTGCGTCCTTGAGATCCTCTCTGCTCACCCTGAAAGCATGATACGTGCATTCCATACCAAGGGCCTCAAACGCTGAATTATGCATTGCGGGAGACCGGGAATGGCCTACAGGGTCCCCAAAAACAGCGAAAACGGTTCTCAAAAGAGTATCTCCAGGACTGACTTGAGTTGATGGATCTGTATCTGCCCGGGTGCCACAGCTTTGCCTATGGAGCCGTATGTAAGGACGGACCCGTAGCAGGGTGCAACCATCCTTGTGTGCTTACCGATATCTCCCATGGCTATTGTGCAGACCGCTTTCTCTGCATCGAGGGTCACCTGCAGCAGATCAAGCGTGTCCTGCATGGACCGGGGCATTACTGCCAGTTTTGCGATATCCGCACCGGCCTTGAACGATCTGTTAAGGATACTCTTCATCTCTGCAACAGCAGGCGTAGACTCAAATTCATGTGAGGATACGATCACAGTCTTTCCGGCAGCCTTTGTCATTTTGATGAGTGATTCCCTATGATCTGCATTTGTGGAAAGTTCGATATCCACCGCATCGGTCACTGAAATAGCCTGTCCGAGCAGTTCTATCCTGGCGTCCTCATTCCCTGACCATTTGCCGCCATCCGATTGTAATCTATTGGTTGCAATACATGGTAGGCCTGTACTCGCTCTTATCTTTCGGATCGTATCCTTCATCTCATCCGGGCCGCTGAACTCCAGCAGGTCAAGACGAAGCTCCAGCAGGTCAGCACCCAGCCATTTAGCGGCCCTGGCGCTTTCCACCGGCTCTTCAAAGATGACCGAAACTATGCCGGGTCTTTTCCCAAGGTCAAAGCTGCCGATCTTAGCCATCGTGACACCTGTCTATTTTTCAATGATCGTTTCTTCTATCTTCATCCCGAAGTGGCGGCCGATATCCTCCGAGTGCACGAGTATCTCGTCACCCACCTTAAGGTCGGTCACAGATATGGGGTTCTTGTCTTTTGTAACAAGTTTGATGGTCTCGGCATTCTGCAGTATGTTCTTGACGATCTTGCCGCCGAGGTCCGCTTCCACAAGTATCAGCGGCCTTCTTTCGATCTTTACCCGGCCAACGACCCCTGATCTCTGCTTGCCTTCCACATCCACGATGGTCACCTCATCCCCTGCCTTAAGCTCGGAAAGGTAGCGGGTCTTCTCACCCACTTTGACATAGGCGTGTACGGCACCGGCATTGACCCGGAAGGGGCGGGATGCCACATAGGGGCTTTCCTCGGATTCAGAGTGCACCAGGAACATGCCGTTTGCCTGCGAGCCCACAAGCATGCCCTCTCCCCTGACCATCAGGTTGCATGTATCCACGCAGACCCGGTCTCCCATTCCGATGGGATCGACCCTTGTGACAATGGCAGATCTGAGCTCAAGTTCTTTTACACCTGCATTCTCTGCAAAGGTGGCGGTTTTCTTTATCTGGTTCAGGTCCCGTGTGTCCAGAAGCACTCCGTCAGCACCGTGTTCCATTGTCGCAAAGGCGAGCTTTGCCTCTTCAGAGTTCTTTACACCGGATATTAATTTCACATCTTTCTTCTGCAATCCGGCTATAAGGTTCTCAAGCGGGATCACCTGCCAGTCAGTTCCGACAGTGATCAGATAATCGCAGATATTGCCCAGCTCCGCAGCGAAGTTCTCATATTCCTTGTTGCGGATGATAACGTATCCTGCAACCTTGATCCCCTTTTCTTTAAGCCGGATGGCTGTTGTGACATCAAGGGAGCATCCGTAATCAGGTGGAAGCGGTTTTGCGCCGTCTCCTTCCCCTCCTTTTCCCACAACTATGATGTCAGCCCCGGATTTATTGTCATAGGCAAAGGCTGCGACCTTCACGTTCCCGAGTTCCTTGACCCGGCTTACGTCCGCACCATTGACAAGTATGCAATCTACACCGGATTCAATACCTGTTGTGATCACTATCTTCCTGTCATCCCAGTTCCCTTCATCGGCCTTTATCCAAATCATCTTATCCTTCATATGAGCACTTCCAGATGTACTGGCTTTATCTCTCTTATTTGAGCATTTCCAGCGCTTCTTCTACAGTCCTGTTGAAGTGCACTATCTCTGTTATAGCTTTTGTAATTTTTGTAGGATCCTCATGCTGGAACACGTTCCTTCCGATAGCAACTCCCCGTGCGCCACCATCCATTGATCCCCTGATCATCTCGAGGAACTCCTCGTCTGTGTTCGTTTTTGGCCCTCCTGCTATGACCACAGGCACCGGGCATCCTCTTACGACATCCCTGAACGTATCGGGGTCCCCTGTGTAAAGTGTTTTTACTACATCGGCACCGAGCTCGGCGCCAACCCGCGCTACATGGGCAACAAGTTCGGCGTCATGGGGGTTTTCTATATCCTTCCCGCGTGGGTACATCATCGCCAGCAGAGGCATTCCCCAGTAATCGCACTGCTCGGATACCGTTCCAAGCTGCCTGAGCTGGTCAGACTCTGTTTCGGAACCCACATTGATGTGGATGGATACGGCATCAGCTCCCATTTTCACCACTTCTTCCACCGAGCAGACCTGCACCTTGTTATTTGGGTCCGGTCCCAGTGCAGTTGAAGCGCTGATGTGTACGATCAGTCCAACATCATGCCCGTATCCTCTGTGTCCGTGTGTCACTATTCCCTTTTGCATCAGCACTGCATCCGCTCCGCCTTCAGCAACTTTGTTTATGGATTCAGGTACATCTATCAGTCCCTTTATAGGTCCGTTGGACATCCCATGGTCCATGGGGATGATTACCATGTTCCTGCTGTCCCTGTGCATTATTCTCTCGATGCGTATCTTCTTTCCAATTCCCGTCATTGTCTTATGCCTTCCGTTTATTTGTGAATGGTATGCAGGATGTCAATCACCCATGCTAGCATGTGACATAGTAGCACGGTCAACTATTTAAAGGTTGTGTGCAGCGCATGTTACGGGTCTTTAGTTTTCAAAGGACATCCTATCAGGCGTCTTTCTGAAAACCGGATATCCTGATACCTTCACCTGTGATCTCATAGCTGATGAGGCGCTTTTCGTGGTTCGTACCATGGCTTTTTAAAATGTAGAAGGATTTTGTTATTTCGCCCTTGTTCTCCGTGTGTCTCAGGAGCAGAAGATTGTCAACTATGGGCGAAATGGGAATTGGCGCTGCAAGCAGATCGTTCCCTGCCGCCGCGTTACTGCTGATGAACATGGAAGTTACTTCCCTGTTCTTAAAGAGTCTGATGAGATTGGAGATATGCTCCCTTTTGTGAGTGCTGTTATCATATACATAGTCAAAACCCGATATGTCGTCAAGAAGCATTCTCTTTGCTCCTGTCGTCTCTATGAGTTCCATAAGCTGCACTGCGTGCTTGCAGACATTGACCTCTGCAGGAGGTATATACAGCATTCTGATAAGTCCTTTATCTTCCATTCCTTTAAGATCCATTCCTGCATTTGCCGCGTAATTACGCAATTCCTGCGGAGTTTCCTCGAAACTGGTTATGATGCCGGGTTCTCCGTTCATGGCGCCATGTACAATGAACTGCAGTCCCAGCAAAGTCTTGCCGGTACCTGTATTGCCTGCCAGGAGCGTCGAGGAACCCCTGAAAAGCCCCCCTCCCATGAATTCATCCAGCTGCGCTATTCCGGATCCTGTTCTTTGTACGCTGCTAGAGTTATCAGCTACCAGGTGTCCCAGCCGCGGATAAACATCCGCTCCTGAACTTGATATCTCAAAAGAATGCTCTCCCTCGATATAACTGATACTATTGAACTTGATCACCTTTAAGCGGCGGTCAGTATGCATCCGGCCTATCTCCTGGGAGAGGTATATCACCCCGTCGGCGATATCGCTGATGACCGACCTGCATACCTCTGCGCTTGTCATCGTACCTGTCATGTACACAAGAGCATTCCACTCTCCCATAGCCGTGTTCAGTGAATACATGAACCTTCTCCTTTCAGCTTCGGGAAATCCAAAGCCTATGGGGGTGACCGGGTCTATCATCACCCGATCAGGTTTCATATTTGCAACAGTATTCCCAAGGTCGACCAGCATTGTAAGAGGGTCTCTCTCGACCGAGCTTATGCTATACGTGCGGATTTTCAATGATTCGTCGTAGAAATCATACGCAGATAATACCTCTCTTGTAGATCTCTCTGATTTTGAGGTTGGGCACACATACAGTACCTTTTCTCCCCTGGCAGCGGCATAGCAAAGGCTCTGTAAGCCCAGAGTAGTCCTTCCTGTGCCGGTTTCTCCGGCGAGAAGTAGGGTCGAAGGCCGGGGAATGCCTCCTCCAAGTACCTTGTCCAGGCCGGGAATACCTGTGGATCTTATTTCCAAAGCAATTCCTCTCTAAATAATACTGTAAACACAGAAATTATATTTAATCTTGTCAAATTCCCTCTTCCTGATATAGTTTGTATCTGGATTTACTTAATACTATGTTTCTTATATGGATGGAATATGAAATAGTCTTATAGCGCAAGTTACAATATGAATAATATTATCTGTCATCTTTAAATATCATCATAAAATAAAAGGGCAAGCATATGAGAACATTAAAGATCCTTGTAATTAACAACTACGGACAGTTCTGTCATCTTATACACCGTGCAGTTCGCGACCTTGATATGGACACCGGGATAATCTCAAACACTCTTTCCGTCGAAGACATCCTTGACCAGGAGCCTGACGGTCTGATATTGAGCGGGGGTCCCACATTGGAGCGTGCAGGCAACTGTCCGGAGTATCTGGAGAGTATTGATATTCCCATACTGGGCATTTGCCTCGGACACCAGGTCATAGCCAGGACATTTGGCGGAGAGGTCCGCAAGGGCAGCTCGGGAGGTTATGCCGATGTGGAGATCGAGATAGTGGATGAGGATGACATCCTCAAAGGGCTTGGCCCCAGGACTCACGTATGGGCTTCTCATGCAGATGAGGTCAGCGTGCTCCCCGAGGATTTCATAAGGCTTGCAAGGTCCTCCGTATGCGAGATAGAGGCTATGAAGCATTCCGAAAGGCCTATTTACGGTGTACAGTGGCATCCGGAAGTCGCACACACGGAAAAAGGGGAAAAGCTTCTTATGAATTTCTTTGAGGTATGTGAGGAATACTAGATCACATGCCCATCTTCTTCATCATTTTCTGCATGTTGAACTTGCCGCCGCGGAATCCCTTCATGGCGGTCTGCATCATTTTATGGTATTTCAGGAGTTCCCTCACATCTTCTGCACTGGACCCGGAACCTATGGCAATCCTCTTGATGCGGGAACTGCCGATCAGCCTGGGGTTGAGCATTTCTTCTTCGGTCATGGAATCCATCAGCACCCTGTAACGCTTGAGCTTGTCACCGGTGACCTGATAAGCATCCTCGGGTATCTTTGCCCCGAGCCCCCCAAGAGGCAGCATCTGCATGATCTGTTTCATGGGGCCGAGCTTATTGATGCTCTCGAGCTGCTTGTACATATCCTTCAGAGTGAACCGCCCCATCATCATGGACTGTATATCGAGCTCCTCATCTGCAAGTGTCTCTTCTGCCTTTTCTATAAGGCTCTTTATATCGCCCATTCCAAGCAGCCTGGAGATGAACCTGTCCGGCTCGAACTTCTCAAGGTCCTCAGGCGTTTCTCCGACACCGATAAAGGCTATCGAGGAATTTGTCTCGGATACTGCAGAAAGCGCACCGCCACCCTTTG
>DANZ01000071.1:6584-6805 GCA_002501695.1 Methanolobus sp. UBA474
TCCATTTCCTTGATGAGGTCCTTCTCAAGGGAATGCCGTCCCGCAGTGTCTACAATGATGACATCGGATTTATGGAATTCCTTAAGTCCTCTTTCAACGATTCCTACAGCATCCGGATTGCCTTCCTCGCCGTAGAACGCGACGTCAAGCTTGGTACACAATGTCCTTAACTGCTGGTATGCACCGGGGCGGAACGTATCGGCGCATATCACCGCAGGTCT
>DANZ01000071.1:6877-7053 GCA_002501695.1 Methanolobus sp. UBA474
AGTTCCTGATAGACGATCCTGAGCACGTGCTCCCTGGGACTCATGCCGGAGGGGACATCTTCATGAAGCGCACGCTCTTTGATGTGTTTTGACATCTCCATGACCAGCTTGACATTAACGTCTGCCTGGAGCAGAGCTCTCTGGATGTCCTTGACTACCTCGGTCACAGTTCGTTC
>DANZ01000027.1 GCA_002501695.1 Methanolobus sp. UBA474
GCTGGATAAATATTGAAGGCATAACAGTAAAGAATTACCAATATGGATACTGGACTAGTTTTTCTAATAACCTGAAAGTAACCAGATGTGAATTTTCGGATACCGCTCTTGATGGGATAACTCTCTGGTACGATGTGGATTACATGACCATGGACTCTGTTACTGTAAAGAACTCAGCTGACCATGGGATCCATATATGGAATCAGAATAACCCGGCAAGGTCACAGTACATAACAATAAAGAACTCTGCTATTTCCAATGCTCCTCATAATCTAGTGGATATACACACGAATGTAACGGATGTTTTAGTCGAGAACAATGAGATCTTCTTTTCCACTGATTATACCGGTGTAAAGCAGGTTGGCGTCTACCTTCACAATGGTAACACAGACAACATTGTGATAAAAAACAATTATTTCCACGATCAGGCGAGGCCTCTTGAGATATTCAACTCAAACAAGGTACAGGTAATACAGAACACATTCAGGAATATCAACGGCAGGTGCATTTTCCTGGCTTCTGTTAAGGGCTATGATAATGAACTCGGGGTATTCGACTCCGCCTTCAATGACAATACTTTTGATAATGTGCACTATGCATTCGGTTTCTGGGCAGCCGATACCAAATTCAGGAACCTTGATCTGGCAGATAACAACTACCTGAGAGTTGTGAATTCGGACTATCTTGCCCCTGATCAGTACTATGTTGCACTTTCAGGCAAATCCGGCTTCCCTCAAATACTTACAAGCAAAGATCAATATTACACAGTGAGGAATATTGCCTCTTCCCCATTTACTACCGCCCTGCCTGCAGATAACTCTCCGGTTGCCAAGGCAGGAGCAGATGTAACTATAACTGCCGGCTCTTCCGTTGCTCTCAGCGGCGCAGCTTCAACAGATGACAAAGGCATCTCTTCATACTCATGGGACTTTGATCCTTCCAATGGCATCCAGAATGATGCGGCCGGTATTACAGTTTCCCGTGTGTTCAATACTGCGGGGAAGTTCACAGTTACCTTAACTGTCACTGATACAGCAGGAAAGAAATCTACCGATGTTTGCATTGTGACCGTAAATGCTCCTGTACCTCCTATTGTCTCCAGTCCGGATGAAGTCCCAGTCGCTAACGCAGGCGCCGATGTCACCACAACCACCGGCTCTTCTGTCACTTTCAATGGTGCAGCTTCAACCGACGATAAAGGAATTTCCTCATACGCATGGGACTTTGATCCTTCCAATGGAATTCAGAGTGATGCGACCGGCATTATAGTTTCCCGTACGTTCACTACTGCGGGAAAGTTCACCGTGACCTTAACTGTCACTGATACAGCCGGGAAGAAATCCTCCGATACCCTCACCGTCACCGTGAATGCTATAGTACCTCCTCCCGTGGTCCCCAGTCCGGATGGATTGCCAGTCGCTAATGCAGGTGCTGATGTTACCATAACCGCAGGATCTTCCGTTGCTTTCAATGGTGCAGCTTCAACCGATGACAAAGGTATCTCTTCATACTCATGGGACTTTGACTCCTCCAACGGCATCCAGAATGACGCCACCGGTAAGACTGTCTCCCGGGTGTTCAATACTGCGGGGAAGTTCACCGTAACCTTGAATGTGGCCGATACCATCGGTCAGAGATCCTCCGATACCCTCATTGTCACCGTGAACGCTCCTGTGGTTGTCACCCCTGACAAAGTGCCAGTCGCCAATGCAGGTTATGATCGCGTTACTACCATAGGGAAAGGAGTCTATTTTGGCGGGGATCGCTCGACAGATGACAAGGGCATCAAATCCTATTCATGGGACTTCGATGCTTCCAATGGTATACAGACCGATGCTTCGGGCATGTATGTCTCCCATAAGTACATTACTGCAAAAACATACACAGTTACGCTAACTGTTACTGACGCTATTGGTCAAAAGTCCAAGGATACTGTAACGGTCCAGGTGAATCGTTAATTAATGACCCGAAAATAGTGCTTACGTAATCCGGGGAAAGGATACGAACATATGTGAACAACTGCCAGCCGCTCAAAGGTCGGTGGTATTTTTTGATGTCCTGATAGTAAAGGACATTCGCTCTTTTTACAAATCATTCTTTTCTAGCCTGAAATAGACAGATTTCTGTATTTCCTTGCCTTAACCTCTTCCCCATATTTTCTATTAAGGATATCATAAATATGGCATGAACATGATTTCGGATAAAATACCGGATATTTTCTTGAGGTTCCTGTTTTTGCTTCTGTTTTTCGTTCATTGCCATCGCCATTGAAATATATCTAATACCCGGCTTTTGTGGAAAAACTGTACTTTATTCATCAGCCACAGTGTTCACAGAGAACAAATATTATGAAGGTATGTACCCGGAATTCGTAACGTGAAAAAACCTGTTTCCTCTGTTTCCTCTGTAGTTCTCTTTGGTTTCCTTGCCGGATCACAACAGAGTGGATTTGTCATTTGTCGAGGGCTTTCTATGATATCTATATACTTTATATCAGAATACACATATTATGTACATTAACTATATCTATTCAAAAGCAATTCTATAGCATGTTCAAGAGAAAGGAATGATCAATTATGCCAAATATTCAAAAAGGTGTTAAAACATATGCAGGTCTAAAAATGCACACTGAATGTAGATTCATTGTAAACGGTCAATACGAAAAATCTGTGAATCCTGATGAACTGAACCTGATCAGGTTCATGCTCGGTGGTATTGATTCAAAGTAAAGCCTGGAAAACTCTAAAATATTTGACCTTTTACTCGATGAACCTGTCCACATAGGCCAGAATTCTCTTTTTTGCCAGTCGTGCAAATTGGACGGGTTATCTTTTACTGCAGGCACACATCAAGAAATACATACTACTTCATTGCGATCTTAATAAGTCGAAGAGAACGCAATATGCACGTCGGGAAAATGCATTACATTGCAGCAGAATCCGAACCCTGCCAAGGATGAGCGAAGCAGTGAAAAGGACGTCAAGCTGAAGATCTGATCCCGGTTTTCAGCTCATTACTTTGAGTTCCTTTCAATTACTTTTTTGACCTGCAGTGATATTTTGTTTTTTAGAAGGTCCTCTTCTGGACATGTCCACATATGCGGATTTTGTACACACTATTTTTATTGTATGAACATTATTTTAGCAAATACATACATGCAGCATATATCAGTGAGCATTTAATCTTTATATTATGCTCTCAAAAGATATGGACCTCAATCACTTTAATGCTGCAGAAATAAGTAAATTCCTCTATGATGTCAGGTATATCATCCTGCTATACATCGTTGGGGATTTCCTGACAACCTTCCATGCAATAGAAAATGGTTTTGGTTTCGAGCAGAACGGACTCCTTGCCAGCCTCATGGCCCAATTTGGGATCTGGTCGCTTGTGATCATGAAGATGGTAATACTGGGAATCGTATTCTGGGCCTATCACACGATCAATTCATCCGAAAGCTCCGTTTCCCGCTTACTATGGACCTTCTCAAGAACAGGGATCAGCTTTCTTGGGCTGGTGCTTGTCATTAACAACCTCATGGTCATCTGGGTCAGAATAAGCCTGTTCGAATATGCAGGCTTGTTATAATGGCGGGCCGTTACAGGGACATATCCTTCAATTCCTTTGAATTCATATTGAGCGAGATCTCCGCAATATCGGCACTATATTCTGCTATACGCTGCAGGCTTTCAAGGATATTTCTCTTGTGTTCGCCCTTACTGCTGCCCTGGCCGCATTCCCTGATGCAGATAAGTGCAGCCATGTTTGAAAGTTTCTTTGAGTTCTTGATGATAGTATTTGCAAACAGGAGATCATATCCCTGGATAGCTTCCACAGAATCCCTGAACAGACCATATGCCAGCCTGCCAAGCCCGAATATCTCATCATTACTTTCTACAAGACAGTCCATTTCCACTACATTGGCGGCAATCCTATGGACATGGTCACCTACATGCTCCATGCTTTTTGAAACGATCCGATAACCCAGGCAGTCTTTTGGCTGAGCAATGCCTATCTTCTGCGCCATGAAGGGGTTATCAAGAGCTGCTCTCAATTGTCTTACGATCAGCAGGTAGAACCTGTCCACGTCATCATCCCTCTGGATGACATCTTTTGCCAGGTCAATGTCATGTTCCTCAAGCGCGCGCAGCACATCTTCAAGCATTGAGGAAATGATCCGGTCCATACTGTCCAGGGATTTCCGGATGGATATCTCCTGGTAATTCAGAAGACTCTGCAGCACAAGTTCATTTCCTGACTCCTCTACTATCTCAATGCCCATCAGGCGCTTACGTGCGGCATCCCGAAGGAACTTCCTTTCTGCCGCTGTAAAACCGGCGGGGGAAACGATCTTCATTATATCGCAGCCCGCAAGGTAATTGGACACAAGCGTCCTGAAATCATCTTCAAGATCCCCGCTGAGAGATATCTCAACTACGGAGCGGTGTACTTTTTCCTCAGCCTTTGAATCCGCAGTAACAGTAAGTGACCGGTCAGATTTCACCGTGAGAGAAACGGTATCCCCCGCAGACAGGCCATTCTGCCGGACCCATATTATGGGCAATGATACGATATATGTAGAGCCTCCGGTTAACTGGATCTTCCTTTTTTCAGACATGTGTACATTCCTTTTTAATGATCAAGAAAGGACCGTAAGGTTTCCTGAAACCTGGCTGAGTCTTGCAGTCATCCCGGTGTCATCGGTGATCATAAGATCGATACTCACATTGTGATGGTAATTGGGTTCGATCATCGGCCTGACAACCATGCCTGACAGGTTGTAGTTATACAGTACCTCGGCCCCGTTCTCATTCCAGACGGCCCACTTGTAACCGGTGATGAAACCGTCACTATCCCTAGAATCGGAGGCGTCCAGGATCATATAGTTCCGGGTAATCGTTCCGTTGGGTGTTGGGAGGACTTCGGTCTTGAACTGGATCTCAGCTACCGGCATGGGAGGAGTGAACAGGCCCTTGAAGATATTAATATAGGAAGTTATCAGCTCTATCTTCAAAGGATCCTGTTCCAGTTGCGGGCCCCCAATGAAGGACCTGAAATCAATAGTATAGAATATCTCGTAATCAGTTGTGTTTGAAAGGCTGCCACCGGAGTCATTACCGAGGAATGTGATGGTTTGGCTCTCATTGTCAATGGTTAGATTGTCCTTCGTGATGATCGTTGAATTGGTGGCATCGATCACGTCATACAAGAAGCTTTCACCGTAATAGGCCTTCCACGGGTGGCTCTTCAATTCATAGGTGAAATCGGTGCTGTTATTGGTCCAGCCTGCGGTGGGGATGGCCTCTGCACCTGTTACCACTATATCGGAAAAGTTCAGGTGGATCGTTTTGGCCTTGGTGGCAGGTATCAATACCCTGTGCTTTGCATTGTACACAGCAGGATACCCTTTGTAAACATCGTATGCACCCAGGGCATCATATGCTTTACAATTCATGAAATAGGCGTCGTTGAGCCTTATTGAGGAAATGTAGGAGTCAGCAGTATTGAGGTTGAGCACGGTCATGTCTATGGACTGCCACGTAGTACCATTGCCTGAGGGCTTGATGGAAACTATCCTGAGCTCTTCGCTCCTCACAGCCGCCTGATGACTCTCGCGGTCCATTGCTTCCTTTTGCATGGTCGACACCATGAAAGCTACTCCTGAAGCTGCGATAATAGTGATCAGTATCAATAGTAGTGTTGCAAACATCACTGAAACCCCGCGGCAATCCCGCAGGAACGTGTTCATATCCTTACCGGCCATCTGAGAGAAGAAGCATATACCAAATTATATACTTTATTAACATACTATATATAGTACCCCATAGTTTCTATATTTCTTTAGTTTGTTCCAAAGCCATTTAAACCATGATTACTTTTAAGGAATAAATGGTATTGACGAATTTCGGACTATCGGATGTGCCCCAGCATGTAGTGTTGCTGGTTGAAGAGGACATTGGGGATGCAAAGACCATATTCTTCCGTAATATTACCTCTGAGGCTCTGAAAAGTGGAAAAAAGGTATATTACATTTCCACAAAAAGCTCGGAAAAAGATGTAAGGGAACAGTTTTCCTCTTTCGGCCTGAACGGGGGCATAGAGGATCTCACGGTCATGGGTAACTTCACTGACCCCGTGACCCTGCTTGACATGTGCTACAAAAGACGCAGGCTGTGTAATCTCTTCGGGCAAAATAGCCTGCCTTTGTGCAACATGACAGACACGGACATCTGCATAATCGACAGTTTCTCATCACTGTTCATCCACGAAGAACTGCAAAGCCTCACGCAGGCCCTCAATTCCCTCATTACTATCAGCAGGGACACAAATACTACTTTTGTACTGGCATCTGACATGGGGATCCTCTCGGAACGCGCTGAAAAGATCGTCAGGTCCATGGTGGACGGCATAATCCAGTTCACGACCGAATACTCTGCAGATAAGATCAGCAGGTACATCAATATCCCCAAAATGAAGGCGACCATTCCCCCTCGAAAAATGATGGCCTACAACATAACAGGACAAGGCATCATGGTGGATAACAGGGAGAGGGTCGGCTGAGCTGGTACCAAAATAAGAAAAAGAACAGTTTATGGCAAGATCAGGAAACTGGTTCCAGGGCACCGTTAACCGACTGGTAGATACCGATGATGCGTTACTCTTCCATACTTCCTTCGATCTTGGCACCGTCATAATTGCACCGGGTGTTGATAACTCCCCGGAGAATGGGCTTATAGTCAGCATCGTCATCATTATTTTGAACTATGGCGGAACCAGTGTATCCAAAATCACTTTTTTTCGTCCAGGTCTTAAATGTTCTCATGTTACCTCCTTAGTGCGATTAATCTATATTATTAATGAATATTATATAGAGATTGTACCAATATTTTTAGTAGACCTATAATTAGAGATATATCTATATAGAGAAGGAATGATCTTTGAAAATTCATCAAAACCCATACGTGGAGATAAAACTGACAATTACTCTCCGGAGAGGGCATATTGTGAACTACCCAGACCCTAAAGGGT
>DANZ01000026.1 GCA_002501695.1 Methanolobus sp. UBA474
AAGAGAAGTTCTTCTATTATCTTCATAAAAAATACATGGGATTTGACAGGATCGACCTGCTCATGAACGACCCCTACATCGAGGATGTCACATGCAACGGTCCTTATTCCAACCTGTATGTCAATCACAGGATATACGGCTCCCTTAAGACGAATGTCAGCTTTGAAGAGCTTGAGCTCAACAACTTCGTCATGAGGATGGCACAGGCCGCAGGCAGGCATATATCCGTGCTCCAGCCCATCAGGGACGCCACCCTGACCGACGGCAGCCGTGCCAACCTCACCCTCGGCAAGGAAGTCACCAAAAGAGGCTCCACGTTCACCATCAGGCGGTTCAAGTCCAATCCTGTCTCCTGCATCGACCTGATGAACTACGGCACCTATGACTCCAGGGTGCTGGCTTACTTCTGGCTCCTGGTAGAATACAAGCGGTCCATACTCGCGGCAGGCGGCACGGCATCAGGTAAGACCACCACCCTGAACGCCATGGGTTCCTTCATCCCGCCCGAATACAAGATAGTGTCCATCGAGGACACAGCCGAGATGAACCTCATGCACCCCAACTGGACCCAGTCCATCACAAGGGCCGGCTTTGGAGGGGACAGCGGCAGCGGCAAGTCCGCAGGCGATATCGAGCTGTACGACCTGCTAAAGGCTGCACTGAGACAGAGGCCCGAATATATCGTAGTTGGTGAGGTTCGTGGTTCAGAGGCGGGCACTCTCTTCCAGGCCATCTCCGTGGGTCACCCCTGTATGGGCACCATCCACGCCGGTTCCATCCACGAGCTGCTCTCAAGGGTGGAATCCGAGCCCATGAACGTGCCCAGGAACCTCTTTGCCAGTGTGGACATGGTCATATTCAATGCCATGGTCAAGGTAGGCGAGCACTTCATCAGGCGTGCCCTGAGGATCGTGGAAATAGTAGAGCTCGACCCGGAGCGCAAGGACCTTATCACCAATCCTGTGTTCAAATGGGACCCTGTTGAAGACCGGTATGAGTTCAGCGGAAGCAGCTCCCTTTTTGAAGATATCGAGGAGGAATTCGGTATACAGGAAGAAGAGCTCGTCCGGGAGATGGATGAGCGGGCCAGGTATCTTGAAAGCCTTGCCCGGCAGGGCATATCCCAGTATGAGGATGTTGCCCGCGCTATCCGGAAATATGCACGCTATAAAGATGAGCTCACGGAGACAATGCATTAAATGTCAGATAGCAAGAATGATGTCCGCCGGGCGTTCAATGACGGGGGGACCAGCGCATATCTGGAAAAGTACAAAATGTTCTGCTACGTCCTGGGCAAGTACTTTGACAGGAAGCCGCAGGAGGATATTGCGAAATCCCTCTACCAGGCCGACCTGGTAATGACGCCCGGGATGTTCATGTCCCTGTCCTTAGTGACAGCCTTCCTTGCAAGTGCCATTGTCTTTATCTTTTCCGTGATCCTTTTCCGCAACTCTTCCACACCCCTCGTATATATCGGGATGCTGACATTCCTCACACTTGGCCTTACAATAAGCGGTTTTCCTTTCGTGCTGTATAACAAGATATCAGGCAAGAACATGAATATCGAACATGAGCTTCCTTTTGCATTGAGCTACATGTCCATTCTCGCAAGTGCCGGCTCCTCGCCCATGGATGTCGTAAGGACCGTTGCCATAGAGGACTATGGTGAAATATCCACCGAGTTTGGCAAGGTCATGTACCGTGTGGACGTGCTCGGCGAGGATGGTGTGACTGCCATGAACCATCTTGTGCGCAATACCTCCTCCGAGTCTTTCAGGACGATATGCATGGACCTTGCAAATGCCATGCAGGCAGGTGGAGGTCTTCGTACGTATCTTGAGATGAAATCCCGTGAGCTCATGGACCTGCGAGGCAAGCTCCAGAGAGAGTTCGTGGATTCACTTGCCGTGTACGGGGAAGGCTACCTGAGCGGCGTTGTAATGAGCGTGGTGCTTGTGGTCCTCATGATAGTGGTCGGAAGCGCACTGGGTATCGACCTCGGCCCCCTGACTCCCCGACAGATGTTCAACCTCTTTGTGTACTTCATGCTTCCATTCATTAACATAGTGTTCCTGGTGCTGCTCTGGATGAAATACTCAAGGAGCGTCCTATGAAGACGGACATATATCTCCAGATGCTGAAACGCTATACACAGATAGCGAGCATACGCTATGACATCAAAAGGGAGTATCTGACTCTGGGAGTTCCTATATTCGCTGCACTGATGATCATACTTGTCGCTATACTTGCCGGACACACGCTATTCCCTCCCGAAGGGCAGAGCAGCACCGAAGTTAACAGCGAAGCTGCTGCAAAGCAAGCTGCCTATGATGCACTTCTTGCTGAGATGGAGGCAGCAGAAGCAGCTGAGAGGGGCGAGGTTCCCATAGCCGTGGAAACTGAACCAGTCCCGGAGGAAAAGGATAGGTCAAAGGACGACCTTGACCACATAATCGTGTTTGCGACATTGGTGGCTATCATCCCCTTCTCCATAGACACCTTCCTCCAGAAAAAGAAACTGAAAAAGAGGGAAGTAGCTTTCGGTGAGTTCCTGTACAAACTGTCCGAGCTAATGAGAGGAGGCATTGATCCTGTCAAAGGTGTTGTCACCCTGTCACGGACCAATCTCGGGGCGATAAGCAAAAGCGCCAAGGATGCCGCATCCTCCATGGTACTGGGCCATTCATTCGAGGATTCCATGCACAGGATGTCAGTTTCAATAGGAAGCAGGCTTGTTGACAAATATATTGATATCGTTGTCATGGCAGCCTATACGGGCGGAAACGTCGCAGACCTGCTTTTCCGTACCTCGGAAGACATGAGGGCTGTCATAGGCATAGAAAGGGAAAAAGAGGCCAATCTGAAGCAGTACATCATCATCTTCTACCTCGCCCAGGGTATAATCATAATGCTGACCTACATACTTTCGACGTCCCTGCTTCCTATGATCCAGGGAGTCGGCCTGGAAATGCTGGGAGGTGCCGGTCTTTCTGATATCAACTTCGGGCGCGGTTTCTTTCATATGATCGCCCTCAATGCCTTTTTCGGAGGGCTTATCATAGGACAGATAACCGAAGGTGAGATCAAGCACGGTTTTAAGCATTCTGCGCTCCTTATTGCCCTGAGTTATGTGGCAGTCGTGACCTTATTGCTCCCGGCTGGTGTGGGCAGCAATTATACAATAACTGCTCTTTCCGGTGATGCTCAGGAGGTCATTGGAGGCATACCCCTGCAGGAACCTATAGTCTTTAATGTCACTGATAAGGATGGCAACGCTGTGCCAGGTACCTTTGTCAAGATGACAATTACGCCGCAGGGTGTGATAACCAGTTCAATGACAGATCAAGAAGGGACCGTAGCTGTAAGCCCGGTTCCGGGAACAGATGCGGGTACTTATGTTGTGACGGCAACTGTTGGTGAGTCAAGCGGTGCTGCAACGATAATAGTGAATGAAGGGCATTAGGCCAAAGTTGAAAAGATAATTCATCTGGTCTCACATGGTATTTTATCGGTCTCATACTGCTTTCGGTAGCCTGTCAGCCTCTGTGAACTCTGTGGTTTGTTATTTGCATAGTTTTCTAATCGTTCTCTTTACAGAAATCATTGATATCCGGTGGGTACTTCTGATGAACATGCTTTAAATAGAACTAGCCAGAAATCCCATACCCTAAAGGGTATGGGCTGAATGGCGATCATATGAATGTATGGAAATCAAAGAACCGACATAAATACTTATTACAATATCATCTGATACTTGTATGTAAGTATCGGAAAAAATTATTAAACGAACCAATAAGAACCGACATCATAGAACTATCTGAAGAGATATGTAAAAAACAGAATATAATCATCAAAACAATAAACACTGATCAGGATCACATCCATCATCTACTGGAAACTGAGCCTACTGTTACAGTATCCAAACTCATAAATACATTAAAATCGTATACTACATATCACATCTGGAAATTGTACCCAAAAGAACTATCTCTCCATTTCTGGAAAGAACATACTTTCTGGACAGATGGATATTTTATTTGCAGCATTGGAAACGTCAGCGAACAAACTCTTAGAGAATACATCGAAGAACAGGGTTAGAATATGTCCAAACGGAATAAAGCCTATAAGTTCCGACTATATCCCAATCCTGAACATACTCTATTCTTTGTCAAGTCATTTGGTTGTTGTCGATTCATTTTCAATAAGATGCTCGCAGACAAGATACAGCATTACCAGAACACAAAAACAATGCTCAAGAATACTCCTGCTCAATACAAGGAAGAATATACATGGTTAAAGGAAGCAGACAGTTTGGCACTTGCCAATGAACAGCTGACCCTTCAGCAAGCATTCCGGAACTTCTTCCGAGACAAGAAGACCGGATTTCCTAAATTCAAGAGCAAAAAGCATTCCAGAAGAACATACACTACAAATAACCAGAGTGGAACAGTTGCCATTGTTGATAATCGCCATGTTAAGTTACCGAAGATAGGAATTGTTCGTTGTATAGTCCATCGACCAATTCCACAAGACCATAAGATTAAATCAGCTACCATTTCACAGACAGGTTCGGGAAAATTCTACATTTCTTTTTTGGTAGAATATGAACAAGAAGAAATAGTAGTACCGTTAGATAAGGAAAACTCCATAGGATTGGATTATAGCAGTCCTAACTTCTATGTCGATGACCAAGGCAGAGAAGCAAACTATCCGCGGTATTATCGGAAAGCACAGAAGAGATTAGCAGCAGAACAGCAGAAACTGGCAAGAATGAAACTCAACAGCAATAATTACCTTAAGCAAAAAAAGAAAGTTGCCAAGGTGCATGAAACTGTTGCGAACCAACGGCTGGACTGGATACGAAAAGAAGCATTGTCACTTGCAAGGAAATACGATTATGTCTTTGTTGAAGACATTAATATGAGAGGACTTGCAGGAAGCCTGAGACTTGGCAAATCAACAAATGATAATGGATTTGGGATGTTCCGAACAATTCTGGAACAGAAGATGGAAGAAATTGGAAAGAAACTTGTCAAGATCCCAAGGTTCTACCCAAGTTCAATGACCTGTTCTGTCTGCAATGCAGTCAACAAAGAACTGACTCTGGATGATAGGACATGGACATGTATTTGTGGAACATTCCACAACCGTGACCATAATGCTGGTGTCAATATCCGGAATTATGGAATAACATTGATATCAAGAACCACAGGAACTGCGGAGATAGCCTGTTGATACTTAGTAGAAGACTACTATTGAACAGGAAGCTCTGACCCTTTAGGGTCTGGGTAGTTCAC
>DANZ01000146.1 GCA_002501695.1 Methanolobus sp. UBA474
TGATATCGTCACCGGGCATGGTAAGAATCGAGAACTGTGTGACTGAACCCTTCCTTCCCTTGATGACACCTGCACGTTCATAAAGTGATGCAAGGTCAGTATACATGTAACCCGGATAACCACGCCTTCCCGGAACCTCTTCACGGGCTGCACCCATCTGACGGAGTGCCTCACAATAGTTGGTGATATCCGTAAGGATAACCAGTACGTGCATGTCATGCTCATATGCGAGGTACTCGGCTGCTGTCAGGGCCATCCTCGGTGTGATCAGGCGCTCTACTGCGGGATCATCTGCAAGATTAAGGAAAACCACTGCTCTCTCAAGGGCACCGGTCTTCTCGAAGTCCTCCATGAAGTACTGTGCTTCCTCACTGGTTATACCCATTGCAGCGAACACTACTGCGAACTCCTCGGTCGAGCCCGGAACCTTTGCCTGACGCGCGATCTGCAGTGCGATCTCGTTATGTGGCAGGCCTGATCCTGAGAAGATAGGGAGCTTCTGTCCACGCACAAGGGTGTTGGTACCGTCGATCGTAGAGATACCGGTCTGGATAAACTCCTCCGGTGGCATCCTTGAATAAGGGTTCATTGATGCACCGTTAACGTCTAACCTGTCTTCGGGGATTATACGGGGTCCGCCGTCCAGCGGTTCACCGGAACCTGAGAGGATACGGCCAAGCATGTCCCTGGATACCGGGAGCTTGATAGTCTCACCTGTGAAAACTACACCTGCCTCTTCATTGAGTCCGCCCGTACCTTCGAAGACCTGAACCGCTACTAGGTCAGCAGAGGTATCGAGCACCTGTCCCCTTTTGGTAGTCCCATCAGGCAGGTTGATGATAACCAGTTCACCGTAACCAACAGGCTCAGTCTTCTCAAGGAACACCAGTGGTCCTGAGATCTCTGTGATAGTCTTATATTCCTTGGTCATTTTTACTTACCCCCAAGCTGCGCGAATTCCTTATCCATCTTGGTCATGACAGTGTCCAGTGCACTCTGGAAGTTCTCTTCGAACTTGACCTTTGCAAGCTCATCCTTTGACTCCACGGACAGGATGTCCTTCATCGGGATCCCTGCTTCCAGTGCTGCTGTTGCCATCTCTCCGTACTTGGAGATCGCCTTCAGTAATTTATACTGCTTGTCGAACGGGCAGTATGTGTCCACCGGATGGAAAGCATTCTGCTGCAGGAAGTATTCCCTTATCATACGGGATATTTCGAGCACTATCTGCTGATCCTCTGGCAGAGCATCGGAACCGACCAGCTGAACGATCTCCTGGAGTTCTGCTTCCTGCTGGAGAAGGTCCATTGCATGGTCCCTGAGAACTACCCAGTCAGGTGCCACGTTCTCAGTGAACCAGTCAGTGAGCCCCTGTGTATACAGACTGTAACTTGTCAGCCAGTTAATGGATGGGAAGTGTCTCCTCTGTGCAAGTTTTGCATCCAGAGCCCAGAAAACTTTTACAATACGCAGGGTATTCTGTGTGACGGGCTCAGAAAAGTCACCGCCCGGAGGTGATACTGCACCGATAACGGTGATTGAGCCTTCCGACCCTTCAAGAGTGCGTACGTATCCTGCCCTCTCGTAGAACTCAGAGAGTCTTGCGGAGAGATATGCAGGGTAACCTTCCTCACCAGGCATCTCTTCAAGCCTTGAGGAAATTTCCCTCATTGCCTCTGCCCATCTTGAAGTTGAGTCAGCCATCAGTGATACATCGAATCCCATGTCACGGTAGTATTCTGCAATGGTGATACCTGTATAAACGGATGCCTCGCGGGCTGCCACAGGCATGTTGGAAGTGTTAGCGATAAGCACAGTGCGCTCCATCAGCGGGCGACCTGTCTTGGGGTCCTGGAGCTCAGGGAACTCGTTCAGCACATCTGCCATCTCGTTCCCACGTTCACCGCATCCTATATAGACCACAATATCAGTGTCACTCCACTTTGCAAGCTGCTGCTGCGTAACTGTCTTTCCGGAACCGAACGGGCCGGGGATAGCTGCAGTACCGCCTTTTGCAACCGGGAAAAGACCGTCGAGGATCCTCTGACCGGTGATAAGGGGCCTGTTTGGCATGAGCTTCTTGCCTACTGGACGCGGCTTTCTGACAGGCCACTTCTGCATCATTGACATTTCTGTGCCGTCTGTGAGTACACATACGGTTTCGTCAACTTTGAACTTACCTGACTTGATACTGGATACAGTTCCCGAAACTGTCGGCGGGACCATGATCTTGTGCTCGATGTTCTCGGTCTCCTGCACAAGACCGATCACAGAGCCCCCTTTTACGGAGTCTCCTTTTTTGACAGTCGGCCTGAATTCCCATAATCTCTCACGGTCAAGTCCGTTAGCTGTGACTCCTCTCTGAATGAAGTCACCCATCTTTTCCTGCAGGACCATCAAAGGTCTCTGGATACCATCATAAATGCTCTCTAACAGACCCGGGCCAAGTTCCACGGAGAGTGACATCCCAGTGTTCACTACGGGCTCTCCCGGCTTGATGCCGGATGTGTCCTCGTATACCTGAACAGTGGCTTTGTCCCCCTGTATCCTGATAACTTCACCCATTAATCCTTCGTGACCAACATGGACCACGTCGTACATCTTAGGCCTAATGCCCCTGATAGTAACGACAGGACCTGCCACTCTATAAATTTCACCTTTCATTTCCACAGATCAACACCTACCGATTGTTTTATTTTTTCCCTTAGGTTCGAACTCTGACCACTACCTCCAAGAGTCACAACAGTTGGCTCAACAGAGTCATTGATAGTGTTCCTCAGCATCTCCGGTAGTTTATTGAGATCATCGCCGTGCATTACAAGAATTCCGACTTCCCGATCCTCAAGTATCTTATGCACAGTAGGTTCAAGTTCGCCATCATTAACTTCAAATATTTTTCTGACACCAGCGAGTCTGAATCCTGTCACGAACTCGCTGCGTCCAACCACTGCTAATTCCATCAGATCACCAACTGTTCCCTGATTACTCCGTCACTGAGGTTGGAGGCTTTGCCGCGCACAATTATTCGCAGGTTGTTTACCTCATTCCGCTTGGTTAGTATGTAATCCATGATTGGTACTATTGAGAGTGGATAAACATGTGAGAAACTTGATGCAGATTTAAGCCTGTATTTTTTGAGCCGTGTTTCAACATCGATCAGTGATTGCATACCCGGATTCACGATATCGGATATCTCTTTCCAGTAAGAGTAATTCTCAAGTTGCTTTATGAACTCTTCAAAGGAAAGTGGCATCAGTTTTTGTATATCCCTGAGCTCGATCTCAAGGCCTCCCTCGATCATCAGATTCATCATCTGAGGATCAGTGATCCCTGCTTTCTTCAAACGGAAAAGGATCATAAGGTTCTTTATATCGATACCTATCCGGATGAATTTGGCAAATAGCTTGCGGTCTTTTGATCTCGATCCACCCGCTACGGCAAAGAGTCCGGCATAATATAACTTATCCAGCTGATTCTCTATGTCCGAAAGGTTGGTACCGTTATAGTTTTTGAGTATCGGGTAATATTCGGTGTCCTCAAACTCGGATATGACATCTTCGTAACTTCCCTTTGAAGCCAGGCCGGAAAGGAAAGTATAGGTTAAAGTTCCTCCCGCGATGAGAGATTCCAGGATCTCCTCTGTTGAAGCCCTGCAATACTTTCCTCGGAGGATTGTCTTGATGTTCCAGATGTCATATTCCCGGAGGTATTCCGCAATAAGGAAATTGACCTCCCCTTCGGAGATGTTCAGGAGTTTCCTAAAGGTAACAGAGAGGTTCCGGTTCAGGGAGTGCTCTATAAGGTCTACACCTTCATAGATCATTGCCAACTCATCTACATCTTCTTTATACCCGGATTCACCAATGAACCTCGTTATCTCATCAATGCTCATGTTCATGAGTCGGGGATAAGTCTCTTTTGGCAAGAGCTTACTTTTCATTGCACGAACACGTGATACAGTGTATGCGTAGTTGGAGTGACCTTTTGAACCTGAACTGGAACCACGCTTAAATTTCTGCAACAGCCGCATTTATAAATCACCCGAATAAGATATCAGATGTTTGCTTCAACAACTGCTCACTCACACTTTTAAGGATGACATCATAAGTATAATCCAGCCTAATAGTTCCATCTTCGTTCTCAATGACGACGCCACCAAGACATTTGATGTTACCGGCATATTGAAGAGAAGTCAATTTCCTTACGATCTCCTCTGATGCTGCATTGGAATAGATCCTTTTGCCGCTTGCTTCGTTTATCTCAATGATGGATCTCAGAAGCTCTTTGTTCTTTTCAGGGGAAAACTCGGATATGGACTTTTCAGTCCGGGAATATACATCTTCTAGCAATTCCTTACGTGCATTGAGCAGTGTGCGCTTTACTCCAAGATTTGCGCTGGATGTTTCTTGCTGCCTCATTTTTCGGATATCATCCTCTGCCTTTGCAAGACGTTCACCTATGATCTTTTTCGCGCTCTGCCTAGCCTCATCCAAGATAAGGGAAGCCTCTGCATCAGCTTCGTGATTCAACCGGGTCACTTCCGCCTGTGCAGCATCCATGATATCCTTAACAACAATTTCAAGTCCCATGCTCATTCACCTTCAAAATGAATTTAAGAGCAAAAATGCTCTTAAGTCAACTTAGAGAGACAATAGTGCGACTACCAGACCGAAAATAACGATCGTTTCTGGAATTACGGTCAGGATCAAGCCCTTACCGAAAAGCGCTTCGTTCTCAGCCATTGCGCCTATTGCTGCGGTACCGATGTCCTTTTCTGCAATACCGGATGCAAGACCTGTAAGTCCTACTGCGAGTGCTGCTCCGATTGCCTTCAATCCTGCAGGGTCCATCATTGTTACTGTTTCTGTTACCATTTACTTTTCCTCCGTGTATTTTCTTATGTATCCAAATGGATCGTATTTGCGCCCCCCACCTTCGTAGAATTTACCGAAGAACTCTACATACTGTAACCTGAGCGCATGCAAACCGGGGGCTATTATGCTCAGTGCAGTGTTTAAAGTGTGCCCGAATATGAACACAACAATCGCAAAGATAGTCATCACACCAATTGGCGACCCTGGCTGCCAGATCATCCCGAAGGCGATCAGGTTGACAGTTGAAGCAATGTAGATCGATGACAATCCGACAGCTATTATACGGGTATAGGACAGGGAATTGCTCAAAAGGGACGGCAATTCTACCGGGCCTTTTACTCCTTCTCCCTTGACAAGCATTACCACACCTATAAGGAACACAATGGCTCCCACAATAACAGGTAGCATGCCAAGGTAACCAAGGACAGCAAGGAGAATACCGAATTCTACAACAATCCAGCTGCCTTTCTCGAATATAGCTGCAGAGATACCGTGCTTCCTATTCTCATTGATGAAACCTACCAGATACCCAATGTTGATATGGATCAGGCCAACAAGAACGGTCGCGACGATGAATGTCATTACAAGATGAGTCCTGTGCAGGGGGAAACCGATAATTTCACCGGCTGCAAACGGGCTCGCAAGCAATTCAATTGTATCAAAACCCTGAATCAGCCCGGGTGTTGTCCCATGTTCTCCATGGTAGCTGGCAAGAGAATATCCCAGGAACTCACCATACAATATACCAAAGAATAGCGTAGATATCTGACAGTAGATGAGAATGTTCATCAGAGGCTTGACCGCATCCGATGAGACAAGTTTCTTAATAGCCAGCGCAAATCCCAGAAGGATCAAAGCATAGCCGATGTCACCGAGGATCATGCCATAGAATAGCGGGAAAGTGATGAATATCAAAGATGAAGGATCGATCTCCTTATAGGTCGGACGGCCGTACAGGTTCATGATCTCCTGAAGGGGGGTCACGACCTTAGGGTTATCATACTCTATCGGAACTTTCTTGATATCAGGCTTTGTGATCTCCTGAGAGGAAACAAATGCACGCCCGTTCGTCGCCGCACTAACAGTTTGTTCCATCTCAGAATACTGATCAGTTGGAAGCCATCCGTCAATAAGGAAAGAACTCTCAGTTGTCGCAATCCTCAGAGGTGCCTGGGATTTCTCGATCTCAATGGATAGCAGCTCGTTGCTTGCAAGGATGAAATCAGCATACTTGAGTTTGAGGGTTTCGATCTCAGCATCTATCGCTTCCATGTGCCGGGTGATATCCGCCTCTTTCAGCTCGAGGCCTGCTATGAGTTCGGAAGGGACACCGCTTAGAGCAGGAACCTTCAGTTCCTTGAACAAGGCTTTTGCAAGCACTTCAGAAACCTCTGCCGCCTTGTCTTTAATAACGAAGATCACCGCAATACCGGAGTGCTGATCATAGTAAAGCTTGTAAGAGGAAGTAACCTGCGATATAGAGGGTGTGGGATCCCCCTTGACATGTCCTGCAAACACAGCCAGGGATTCATATCCCCTATAAAGATCAAGATCAAGGTCAATGGTAGTGAAAGGAAGAAGCTCTTTCCGGGAAGATGAAATTTCTTTGAGCTCGGCTTCAAGAACTCGCTTTTTCTCAGCAAGCACCTCCAGCTCCTCATCCAGTGTATCAAGACAGTTGTCAAGCTGGGAACAAACTGCAGCAGGGCTCTGTTTCTCAACAGCAACGTCCTTCACGCCAAGCAGGCTTGCAATGGACCTGATCTTGACCAGTTTCTTTGATGTTTCACTTCCGCTTTCAAAGGGCTTGCCGATCTTAAGGTCAGAACCATCTTCGTTAAAATCTTCGATATGGAACAGATTAGCTTTATGCAGAGCATCGACCGTTTCTTCAAGGATGTTCTTATGGCCAACTATAACGGCTCGAGTCATCTGTTTTGGCTTAAGCATGCACTGACCTCTCAAACTCTGTCAGTAACATGTCAACTGCTTCATCCACTTTGGAAGATGCCTTTCTTGAAATAGTCTCTGCCTCGGTCTTACCTACCTTGACAAGAGTCTCTTTTTCGGAAGCAATTGCCTCTTCAGCACATTTTATCGCATTCTGGGCAGATCTATGAGCATCGGCTTCAGCCTGCTTTATGATCTCCCTGGCTTCTGCACGTGCGCTGTTGATACGGTCGTATTTGCTCTTTACGCCGTTTTCAACCATTTTTCGTGCATTGCCTTCTGCGTCTTTTATTTCAGACAAGATTTTATCTTTGGCCATGCTAATCCTCGTGATGATCGATAATAATTATCCCGACTAATTCACACCCTCTAGTGTTAAATAACATATAAAGGTTTCGTAGACGTTATCCATGTATAGATAATGATTTTAAATTACAGAGGAGCGACAGAAAACAGCAAGTACGTAATCCTAAAGGATAAAGGCATTTCGCCTTGTAAAATATAAAAAAGTAAAGAACGTATCCGATGACACGTCCGGTATATACAATCAGTCCTTATGAAGGTCCACCCTCATAGGAAGCCTCTCTCCCTCAGGAATAGTACGTATGTATTTTTCCCTGAACGCCGGATTGCGCATCATGCAGTAGTCGGCAGATGATCTGTATGCAGCATGCCTGCCCATGCGCTCCCATATAGTACCAAGGTCTTCCTCACGGATGTTCCCAAAAGAAAGAGGCGTATATGCACACGGGAGCACGTCTCCGCCTGCAGTGGCATGCATCCAGCGCCTTCCTGCAAAGCACCCGAACTGATCCGGCCCCAGGAAATATGGAAAAGCAGTTACTCTTGGCCCCTCTGGCTTTCGGTTCACCGACTTCTGGAAATCACCCAGGCGTTTCACATCCTTCTCAGTGATGACCTCATCCTCATGCTCCAGCCAGCGCCCCACAGCCACTATCTCATATACGGACATTTCATGCATACCCATATCGATCGCAAACTGGTAGAAACCATCAAGGTCATCGATATTATGAGGCGACACCACTACGAAAAGGTCGGCAAGGATACCGGCATCAAGCACGTTTCTCACGCCGTTCACCGTGTCCCTGTAAGCCCCCTCACGGCCCCTTACGCGGTCATGCTCCTTCTCATCAGGACTGTCAAGGCTCATATGTGCAGCAAAAAGGCCCGCATTTTTAAGTTCCCCGGCCTTCTGTTCATTCATAGCGAAACCGGATGTGAAGCAGGTAGCTACCGCGCGGCTCTTGTCGACCGCAGCTACCAGCTGGGCAAGGTCTTTGCGCAGCATTGTTTCTCCGCCGTCAAAAGAGATATAATAACTTCCAAGGTCAAGCGCCCTGCCAACTGTACGGTTGATCTCATCGGCAGTCAGCTCCGGGTCGGCGACTATACCTGCAGCACCGCAATGTATGCAGTTATTGGGACATCTGCCCGTAATGCCGATAGAGAACTGGTCAGGTACCCTCTTTCTAAGAATGGCAGCAACCTGCGCACTGACCATCCGGTTGAACACCTCGCCTGGCATGGGCGGGACCCAGGTGGAAAAAATGATGCTCTCCTCATCGGAAAATATCGGTTTTTCTTCCTGGAATATGTTATTTATACGTTTTATTACAGGCTTTGCCACCGCAGACAGCGGTCCCTCTGTGTCAAGCACAACCTTTCCGTATTCTGTGCCTGCATTTATCTTTATCACGGATTTATCATAAACTTTCATGGAAACACCTGATACATATAAAAAAGGAATATTATAGCACGAGTTCAGCGCATCTCAAGGACATTCTCCGGAAGCATATCGATCGTTATCAGGTTAGATATCATAAGAAGCTTATCCTTTGCACCCGAGTCATCAAAGCCATCAAGGATCCTTTTTGCTCTTCCCACATGCTCAAGCACATCCTGCACCGTAAGGCGCACTGCTTCCTCATGCCCCATGCTCTTCCTATAGAGAAGCGGCAGGGTCACGGATTCATAAGTGGAGTGCTTATCTTCAAGTCTGTCGAGATACTCCAGCAGGTCATCAACTATCTGATATGCATTACCCACGCTTTCGCCAAAGGCCCTGAACGTCATTGCCGTTTCCCGGTCAGCACCCGCAACATAGGCGCCTATGGCAGCACTTGCCGCAAAAAGAGATGCGGTTTTCTTGCTTATACATTCAAAGTAATCCTTCCTGCCAAAATCCGTACCGGCGCTTGAGATGTCAATGGTCTCACCTTCGGCCATATACATTCCGGCCCGTCCGAACTCCAGCACAGAGTCCGTGCCATAGGAAGAGATAAGGGAGATTGCCTTTGAGATAAGGAAATCGCCGCACAGGATGGCAGCCGGCACCCCGTATTTCATATGAGCGGACTCTACGCCCCTGCGTATGATACCGTCATCAAGTACATCGTCGTGAATAAGGGACGCGGAATGAATAAGTTCGATGGCAAGGGCAGCATTAACACTCTTGTTACGCTCCCCTCCGCATATCTCTGTGCACAGCATCAGTATGATAGGGCGGATGCTCTTGCCGCCGGCACTGCAGACATGCAACATCATCTTTTTCATTTTCGAGCCGTCTTCCATCGATGCGACGAGCCCGTCCATTGAAGCTTTTATTACCAGGAATTCTTCAAGGTTCTCCATTTCCATCATAACGTCCTTTTTCAGGTTACTCAGTATACTTTGAAGGGCATCCCATAACTATCTTATTAGCCTCTATTTTTGTTTCAGAGACCATCTTACCGCTGATGCTCAGGCCCGCACCTTCTGCAAGGTTTGCAGGAAGGGCTCCTGTATATAATACTTCCATCTCATAGGCCTCATCCTCCGGATCCTCCAGCCAGAATGAGATCCCCGATGTAGAAACGTTTAAAGTGCCATTCTTCACAGTACCCATCGTATTGACATTCTGCCCTACGTACCGGTCAGGATCTTCGAGTAACTCGGATATCAGCGGGTATCCCCCCGAAAGGTCCACATTCCACAGACCGACAATGCCCACGACAACGATAAAAGATACTGCAAGGATAATCTTGTGTTTCTGATCCATTTAAACACCCATGAAAGACTTCCGATCACTTGTTAACATTCCTATACTTCTTATGGAGGGAGGTACGGGTACGCATAAGGTGAAAGGCATATGCTGCCAGAACGACCCATGTGCATGCAAATGCAAGGTTCAAAGCGTTAATACAGATTCACCCCTATATTACTTTTGATACCATATCATTGCACCATACCAATAACCGGCAAGAATAAACAAGCATATGAGGCTCTTTCAGACGAGACCCGAACATCTGCCGATGACTAATTATTAATATGGGCGCGGACTAGTATAGCCCCATTCTATTTATAATAGAGTGGAACTTTCATTAATCCTGAAATGATCAATATGGCCAAACCTCCAAGACTCATAGCGTGGGAAACCACCGCAGGATGTAACCTGTCCTGCAGGCATTGCCGGGGATCATCGACCTCCCGGAAGCCAGCCGGCGAGCTTACGACACAGGAAGCTATGCACTTTATCGATGAGATCGCACAAATGGGAAAACCCATATTGATACTCAGCGGTGGGGAGCCGTTAGTCAGGGAAGATATATATCAGATTGCCAGCTACGCAAACATAAAAGGCCTTTCGGTAGCCCTTGCCACCAATGGCACCCTCGTAACCCCTGATGTCGCCTCACGTCTGAAGGAGGCAGGAGTAAGAAGGATAAGCGTGAGTCTTGACGGAGCAAGCCCGCAAACCCACGATGACTTCAGATGCGTACCCGGGGCTTTTGAAGGTGCTATGCGCGGGATAGATGTCATCAAAGAGGCAGGCATTGGCTTTCAGATAAATACCACCATCACAAAGCGCAACCTTACCGAGATACCCACCATACTTGATATGGCAACTGAGATCGGAGCTGAGGCACTGCACATATTCCTGCTGGTGCCAACAGGCAGGGGTAAGGAGCTTGAGAATGAGGAGATCCCTCCCGCGGAATATGAGAGAGTGCTGAACTGGTTCTATGACCAGCAGAAGACAGCAAAGATACAGCTAAAGGCTACCTGTGCACCCCACTATTTCAGGATAATGCGCCAGCGGGCCAGGAAGGAAGGTACGGAGATCACAGTAAAGACCCACGGTTACGAAGCCATGACAAAAGGTTGCCTTGGAGGAACCGGATTCTGCTTTGTATCTAGCGTGGGAGAGGTATATCCCTGCGGATACCTGCCTGCACTTGCAGGGAACATAAAAGAACAGCCCTTCGGAGAGATATGGGAGAACTCACAGGTTTTCAAGGACCTGAGAGACCCCTCAAGGCTGAAAGGGAAATGCGGGAACTGCGAGTACAAAGAAGTATGTGCAGGGTGCCGAGCACGCGCTTTTGCTGCGACCGGCGACTACCTGGCAGAAGAACCATATTGTATATACGTACCCAGAAAACAGTGATCAGAATGATACACCTGGATGATACAGATAAAAAGATCCTGAACACCATACAATATGATTTTCCGCTTGATGTCCGCCCTTTTAAAAGGCTTGGCGAAGAAATGGGTATCAGCGAAGAGGAGATCATCAGGCGCCTTGAAAGGCTGCATGATGAAGGAGCGGTCAGGAAGATAGGGCCTGTTATCAACCGCAACAGAGTAGGCGGCACCAGTACGCTTGTAGCAGTGAATGTACCTGAGCACATGATAGAAGAGGTTGCAGGCTACATTGACGAATACTCCGAGGTGTCCCACAACTATCTTCGACCGGATAAGTACAACATATGGTTCACGCTCTCAGCCTCCAGCGAGGAAAGGATAAAGGAGATACTTGAAGAGCTGACCCGCAAGACAGGGCTTGAATTCATGAACCTGCCTACCGTAAGGTTGTTCAAGATAGGGGTCAGGTTCAATATCAAGTGAGAAATGTCAGGCAGGAGTAAGAGAGGTGAGGATCATAGGTGAAAACTATCGCGCAAGAAATATGGATGCAACCGATGAGATGATACTGAAGGCCACCCAGGACGGTATTTCGCTCCAAGGGTCACCTTTCAGGGACATAGCAGAACGCCTGGGACTTACAGAAGATGAAGTTGTGGAAAGAATAAGACTAATGAAAGAGAAAGGCATCATCCGGCGATTTGGCGCATCCATCGGGCACAGGGACATAGGCATCCTGGCCAACGCCATGTGCATATGGAACGTCCCTGAGGAGAGGGTGGAGGATGTCGGCAGAATAATGGCATCTTTCCCGGAGGTCACTCACTGCTACGAGAGACCGCGACGCTCCGGGTGGGAATACAACCTTTTTACAATGGTCCACTCCTACACAAGGAGCGACTGCGAGGAAGTTGCTGCAAGGATCTCGCAATCCACCGGCATAGAGGATTACAGGCTCCTGTTCAGTGAGCGCGAGTTCAAGAAGACAGGTGTCCGCCTCTGACTGTCGTAACGTTTAACTAAGTTCCGGTTCAAGGCAACTGGACACAACCGGAGTACACTGCATGGCACAAGAAAACTGCTTTCTACCACTAATGATAGACATGTCCGGCCGGAAGATAGTCATTTTCGGCGGCGGCTCCGTGGGTGAACGCAAGGCACTGCTATTTTCCCGATATGCGGATGTAACGGTCATCAGCAGAGGTTTTACCCCGTGCATCCGACAGATGCAGGAGGAAGGCAATGTCACCCTGGTTGAAGCAGACGTCAGCGACCTTACTGACGACCAGATAGGCAGCTTCCTAAAAGACGCATTCCTTGTCATACCTGCAACGAATGAAAAGGCGGTCAATGAGAGGATCGCTTCTGCGGCAAAGATAAGGGAGATCCTTTCAAACCCTGTGGACGTCATCGGGGATGTCACTGTTCCTTCAGTGATAAAAAAAGGCGATCTGACCATCAGCATATCAACTTCGGGTTCAAGCCCCGCTTTTTCAAGATATGTCAGGCAAAAGATCGAGGAAGTCATAACGCCGCAGTTCGCGGATATGATAGAGGTCCAGGAAAAACTCAGGACGTACCTTAAAGAGAATATACCCGACCAGAGAGACAGGAAGGACTTACTCTGGCAGGTACTTGAAAGCAGCGATGTATGGGAAGCCCTTGAAATATCCTATGAAAAAGGGTATAACGTAGCACTTGGTATAGTAAGTCAAAAAATAAACGGGAAAGTCCGATAACATGTCTGGTCACAACACGTTTTCAGCATTGAGAAAAAGTTCGCCCGGGGTGTCCCAATGACTGAGATATCCAGCATGGTCATCACTCATTCCAGGGCAACCGTGGAAGAGATGGAAGAGGTATGGGACGGGGACCTTGAGAATGTCCTCCGGGAACTTTACGCGAATGAACTCGTACATGAGTGTGCGGTACTTAAGACCTGCAACCGTATAGAGATGTACCTTGTCTCCAACAAGGGCAGCAGCGTGATGTTCCAGTTTGCGAAAAAAATGGGGTTGTCCTCCAACATCATCGACTTCTATGACCATGAGGAATCGATCATGCACCTGCTCAGGCTCTCTGCAGGCCTTGAGTCCATGATAATAGGCGAGGACCAGGTCCTGGGACAGATAAAGGACCTCTACCAGGTAGCTAAGAACCTCGGTACTACCGGAAAGATGCTTGATACGGCATTCAGCAAGGCCATCCAGGTGGGAAAGAGGGTAAGGACCGAGACAGAGATCAACAGGGGTGCCCTGTCAATTGCTTCTGCTGCGGTCGACCTTGCAGAGGAGACCGTAGGAGACCTCAAGAACAAGATGGTGCTTGTGATCGGTACGGGAGAAATGGGAACCCTTGTGACCAGGGCGCTCTCCCACAGGGAGATAGAGCTTATGTATATTGCAAACCGCACCTATGCTGCAGCAAAGAAACTTGCAGACGATATGGGAGGTCATGCGGTACATTTTGATCACATCGAAGAGAATCTCAAGAAAGCCGATGTGGTTATCTGTGCCACGGGGGCACCGCACTTTGTGCTCAGGCACCAGCAGGTGCTCAAGGCGATGGAATCAAGGCAGAAAGCGCTCCTTCTGATAGATATTGCAAATCCACGAGATATCGAGCCCACCATTAGCACGATCCCGCTGGTCACACTATATAATATAGATAACCTGCGCGTCATCAATGAAAAGAACCTGGAGCTGAGAATGGAAGAAGCGAAGAAGGCCCAGGCTATCATCGATGAGGAATTCGACCTTCTGATCAAACAATACAAACGCCAGAGAGCCGATCATATAGTATCCGAGATGTATGCCCAGTTCTACAAGGTCCGCAGCCAGGAAAAAGAGCGTGCTATCACTAAACTGAGCACATACCATACGATCGGGGATATCGAACAGAGGATCATCGACGATCTGACGCACTCTATCGTTAACAAGATACTCTCAGAGCCTACGAAGGTCCTGAGAAATGCAGCTGAAGTGTGCGACGACGAGATGCTGGACATGGCCTTCCGCCTGTTCAACATAGATAAATGCAATGATAAAAGCAGGATAAAAGGAGAGTTGCTGCCATGTTCCCGGAAACCAGAATGAGAAGATTAAGAAACGGAAAGATAAGAGACCTCGTGAGGGAAACATCACTATCATCTGAGAACCTCATTTACCCTATGTTCGTGGATGAGACCATAACAACTATCCAGAGAACAACTTCCATGCCCGGTGTTGAGAGGCTTCCTCTCAGCAAGGTTGCCGATGATGCAAAAGAAGCTGCTGACCTGGGGATACCTGCGATCATACTTTTCGGTATACCTAAGCACAAGGATGAGCAGGGAAGCTCTGCATGGGGAGAAGAGGACATAGTCCAGAAGGCAGTCCGCGAGATCAAGAGCGAGCTTGGAAAGGATACGGTCGTTATCACGGATGTATGCCTTTGCGAGTACACCGATCACGGCCACTGCGGCATGGTCGATCCCGTGAAGGAGGAAATACTGAACGATCCCACCCTTCCGCTGCTCGGGAGAACGGCAGTCAGCCATGCAAAGGCAGGTGCTGATATGGTGGCACCATCCGGCATGATGGATGGGATGATAGGTGCCATAAGGTCTGCGCTTGATGAGAATAGTTTCAGTGACATACCTATAATGTCCTACGCTGCAAAATATTCTTCTTCATTCTACGGTCCCTTCAGGGATGTTGCGGAATCAGGATGCTGTTTTGGTGACCGCTCGGCCTACCAGATGGACCCGGCCAACTCCGATGAGGCGATGCGGGAGGTAGAACTGGATATCCTGGAGGGTGCTGATATAATAATGGTAAAACCGGCGCTTCCATACCTTGACATAATATACAGGGTCAAGAACGAGTTCAGGATGCCAACAGCCGCATACAATGTCAGCGGCGAATACGCCATGATCAAGGCAGCCGCGCAGAACGGCTGGCTGGATGAGAAGAAGGTCATGTACGAATCCCTGCTTTCCATCAGGCGGGCGGGTGCGGACATGATCCTGACCTATTTCGCAAAAGACATGGCACGGATGCTTAAATGACATAATGGTGATCCAATGTCCTTAGACAAGTCAAGAGAATTATACAAGAAAGCAAGAACCCTCCTTCCCGGAGGGGTCAGCAGCCCCGTCAGGGCTATCAAGCCATATCCGTTCTATACCGAATCCGCCTCCGGCTCAATTATCAGGGATATCGACGGGAACGAGTATATCGATTATTGCCTGGGATACGGGCCTAACATCCTGGGACATGCCAATCCTAAAATAAAGGCGGCCATCATTGCCCAGCTCGACAAGGGCTGGCTGTACGGCACACCTACGGAACTCGAGGTTAACCTCGCGGAAAGGATCGCAGGCATATACCCGAGCATCGATATGCTCAGGTTCGTGTCCACAGGTACCGAAGCCACCATGAGCGCACTGCGCGCTGCCAGGGGATTCACAGGCAGGGACAAGTTCATCAAGATAGAAGGCGGCTTTCACGGAGCTCATGATGCGGTCCTCGTCCAGGCAGGATCAGGCGCCACAACACTGGGCAAACCCGACTCCCTCGGAGTGCCTGCCGACTTCACAAAGCACACGCTCCAGGTACCGTTCAACGATATTGAAGCACTGACAGATGTCATCGAGAGGAACAGGGAAGATGTTGCAGCGCTGATAATAGAGCCGGTGCTGGGGAATATCGGGCCCGTGCTCCCTGAAGGAGATTACCTTAGTGACGTACGCAAGGTCACTGAGGAGCACGATGTGCTACTTATCTTCGACGAGGTCATCACAGGTTTCAGGCTGGCCATGGGAGGCGCCCAGGAATACTACGGCGTAACGCCGGACATGACCACTCTTGGGAAAATAATCGGCGGCGGTCTGCCTATCGGAGTGTTCGGGGGGAAGGAAGAGATCATAGAGATGATAGCACCTTCCGGAGGCGTGTACCAGGCAGGCACCTACAGCGGCTGCCCGGCATCTGTTGCCACAGGACTGGCAGTACTGGATGTGCTTGAGAAGGAGGATGTTCACAGGAAGCTTAACGCCACAGGTGACATGCTCAGGGCCAGGCTGGCAGAAATAGTTGATGACCTGGGACTTGATTACAATGTCTGCGGCATATCCTCTATGTTCAAGATATTCTTCGGTGACAAACCGTTGAACTACCGGGAAGTTCTCAAATGCGATAAAGAAGGATACCTTGGATTCTTCTTCAGGATGCTGGATAGCGGTATATTCCTGCCACCCTCGCAGTTCGAGACAAATTTCCTGTCCACGGCCCATACGGAAGAGAATATAGAGAAGACGCTTGCAGCATACGAGGCGAACCTCAGGTGACCGGAGAATGTCATGATAATAGGAACCCGCGGAAGTGACCTTGCCCTTGCACAGGCGACAACTATCGAACGAATGCTGGCGGAACTTGATGTGCATACCACCAGGAAGATAATAAAGACCTCCGGCGACACTTTCACTGACCGCCCCCTGCATGAGATCGCCGGGGTAGGCGCCTTTGTACGGGAGCTTGATGACAGGATGCACGAGGGGGATGTCGACATTGCGGTACACTCCATGAAGGATATGCCCACCGTCCGGCCTGAAAGGCTCTCAACTTCAGCGGTGCTCAAGCGGGATTCACCCTGCGACGTGCTCCTGACAACGGACGGCTCGAAGCTGGAGGAACTCCCTGAAAATGCTATAATAGGGACAACCTCTATGCGCAGGCGGGCACAGTTACTGCGGTACCGCCCCGACCTTGCGGTCCATGACCTGCGTGGCAATATCAACACCAGGATAAGGAAGCTTGAAGAGGGGCAATATGACGGCATCATGCTTGCGGAGGCGGGCCTTCAGCGCATGAACTGGGATCTGGATGTGCAACGCCTCGACCCAAACCATTTCTGTCCCTCGGCCAACCAGGGCACCATAGCAGTTGTCACCGTAGCCGGGAGCGAGGCAGAGAAGGTCACCTCTAAGCTGGACCACCGTAAGACCAGGATCGAGACCGCCATTGAGCGTATAGTGATCGCCTATGTGGAAGGCGGCTGTACCGCGCCTGTCGGTTCGTTCACACATTTCATCAATGACAGAGAACTGCACGTCCTGGCAGAAGTGCTCTCTCTTGACGGTACGGAACAGGTGCGCATTGATGAGGTAATTCCTTTGGAAGACTACGGGATGCACGCAAGTAAACTCGGAATGAGGCTTGTGGAACTGGGCGGTAAGGAGCTTGTGGAACAAGCGGTCTGCCAGCTCAATGCAAGTATCTGAAAGTGAAGATAACATGACAGAGATCACAGGGATCAAGCTTAAGAACCCGACAATCCTGGCCGCGGGTATCATGGGCACCACGGGTGCGTCTCTTGCACGCATGGCATGGGAAGGGGCTGGCGCAGTGGTTACAAAATCCATCGGGCCACAGCCCAAGGAAGGCCACAGTAACCCAAGCATGGTAAACCTGGGATACGGATTCCTGAACGCAATGGGCCTCCCAAATCCATCATACCCGGATTTCTCCGGGGAACTCGAGATCGCCAAAAGGGAATCGGAGGTCCCTGTAATAGCCAGCATCTTTGGAGGGAATGCGGAAGAGTTCGCCATCGTCGCAGACGGCCTGGTCGATGCAGGCCCTGACGCATTCGAGCTTAATGTGAGCTGTCCCCATGCACAGGGTTATGGCGCCTCCATAGGCTGCGATGCATGTGCCGTTGAAGAGATAACAGCTGCAGTCTGCGATATCACTGAACTGCCGGTCTGGGTCAAACTCACTCCCAATGTAACAGACATAGTATCCATAGGAAAAGCAGCACAGAGAGGAGGTGCTGATGCCGTGGTAGCCATCAACACCGTGCGCGGGATGGCCATAGATATCCATAGCGGATATCCCGTACTGGGCAACAGGTTCGGTGGACTGTCCGGCCGGGCGATAAAGCCTATATCTATCAAATGCGTGTACGACCTATATGCCGCTCTTGACATCCCGATTATAGGCGTTGGCGGCATCTCAACCTGGGAGGATGCTGTCGAAATGATGATGGCCGGCGCTTCCGCCGTACAGATCGGTTCTGCGGTCTACGACGGGCCTGAAGTTTTCCAGGCGGTTGCAGATGGCATTGAGAGTTTCATGCTCTCCAGGGGATACAAAGACACCAGCGATATTGTCGGGCTTGCCCACAGGAGGACATGATGTACCCGATAGATGTGAAGATAACGAAGATAGTACAGGAATCGCCTTCCAACAAGACTTTCTTTTTTGACAGGAACTTTGATGAAGCGCTCCCGGGCCAGTTCGTCATGGTCTGGATCAGGGGTACGGACGAGATCCCCATGACACTTTCTTACAGGAACGCTGTCACTGTCCAGAAGGTAGGGGATGCAACTGCAAAGCTCTTTGAGATGAACGAGGGCGACCATCTGGGCATACGGGGACCCTTTGGCAAAGGTTACACACTACCCGGCAAGGACGAGAGCATACTTATCGTGGCCGGAGGCGTAGGAACTGCAGCAATAGCCCTGCTTGCAGAACATGCCATGGATCAGGGTACATGTGTTACCACAATTATGGGAGCACGTAATGCCGATGAGCTCCTGTTCGTAGACCGGTTCACACCCTGTAGAAGTCTTCACATGACCACTGATGATGGTTCTGCACATCGTTGCGGCTTTGTCACCGACGTGCTCTGCGAGATAGATGCCTCGCAGTTCGACAGGATATATACCTGCGGGCCTGAGATGATGATGAAGCGGGTCTTTGACATCCTTGAAAAACAGAATGCCCTCGCCAAGACCGAATTTAGCCTGCACAGGTACTTCAAATGCGGCATCGGAATATGCGGCGCATGCTGTATGGATAACGACGGGCTGCGAGTCTGCAGGGACGGGCCTGTGTTCAACGGGATGCAGCTTACGGGGTCTGAATTTGGAAAATATATGAGAGGTCCAAGCGGGAACAAGAAGAAGGTGTGAACAGCAGCTGGATAACAGCATCCCCCTCTTTTGTAGTGGTTAAACCGGGACTGAAAAACAAGCAGATCAGATGCATTCCTGCACCATTATTTTTGAAGCCATACCTTTGCCAAGAGCATAGTTACAGCCGTTAAGGTCCACTATAAGGGCACCCATATTATCCTTCTTGACCTTCAGAAAGGAATTCTCTATAAACCCCATTGATTTCAGGCGATTCATCAGTGAAAGACCTGCATTGATCGATATGATCTTACTGACCTTACCTTCCGGCATCATTGCCAGTGGCATTATTGGAGCCATGCGTTCACCTCTGTAGATTATAAGATGCAGGCATTGCCCGGATAGTAGGCATGCCTAATATTAATTGACATTGCGATATAGTGTTTTATTGTATATATAAGTTGCCTGCGTCAAAGATAACTTGCTAACATGACAAATCCACTTGAGCAGATAACACAATCCATTTAAGCCATGGCCCCGCTTAACAAAATATGCCCGATATAAAAGAGAGAAAAGAACAGCACAATATCCCCGAACTGGTAATGGGAGTGCGCGATCTTGCATCCCTGAGGGCCTGCAAGGACCATGCAGACGCGGTTTACTTCTCAATTGACAGGTTCAGCCTCAGGTCAAGAGCAAATGACCTCACGCCGGACAATGTGGCAGACTTTGTAGAGCAGGTGCATGAATACGGGCTGAGGGGTTATCTTGCGGTCAATTCCGTGATCTACCCACATGATCTGCGGGAGCTTGGATCAGTGCTTGAAACTGCAGCATCCGCGGAGGTTGATGCTATCATAGCCTGGGACCCTGCGACCATAATGCAGGCTGCTGAGCATGACCTCAGGATACACATATCCACCCAGGCCAACGTATCGAACCAGCAAAGCGCTGAGTTCTACAGGTCCATGGGAGCAGGCAGGGTCGTGCTTGCCAGAGAACTGGGCCTTGAGCAGATAAAAGAGATCAGAGCGCACACTGACATGGAACTGGAGGTATTCGTCCACGGGGCCATGTGCCAGGCAATATCAGGCAGATGCTACCTTTCAGCATACCTGCTGGGCAAGTCCGGGAACTGCGGGGAATGCAGCCAGCCCTGTAGGTGGGAATGGTCATTGCATTCCGACAGGGGAGAAAAGGTGGACTTAAAAGGGAAATATCTGCTCAATGCAAAGGACCTCTGCATGATAGAGCACATACCCGAACTTATCGAAGCCGGGATCAATGCCTTCAAAGTAGAGGGCAGGCTGCGGGGCCCTGGATATACATCCACGGTCTCAAAATGTTATAGAAAAGCCATGGATGACTGCAGGAACGGCACTTATACCCGGGAAGCTGCCGGCATGCTGAAAGAAGAGATGGGACGACAGTATAATCGTGGCTTTTCCACAGGGTGCTATTTCGGCATCCCAGGACCGGAAGGACTGGCCTGCGATCAGTCCATGAATGTATCGCCTGTGCAGAAACAGGCTGTCGGCATAGTGCTCAACTACTATCCTAAAAGCAGTGCTGCATCACTAAAGCTCACAGAGCAGGGAATAGAACTTGGTGACAGGATAGTTATCCAGGGCAGCACCACCTACATTGAGCAGGAAGTATCTTCCATAGTAAGAGACGGTGAGAATGTCAAAGCTGCAGAGAGTGGCGAGGATATAGGAATAGAGGTTGTTGATGTGGTCAGGAAGAATGACAGGGTGTTCAGGCTTGGAAGAAAGGGTAAGCTTTGAAGAAAATATTAATATATATACAATATCAAACTGTATCTGAGTCAATTAAATGAATATTGCCTCTTGATCCAGGAGTGACAGAACATGGACAGGTTTATGCAGTGTGCTATTGAAGAAGCAAAGAAAGGGCTCGCGGAGGGAGGCATACCCATCGGTTCCGTCCTTGTCAGGAACGAAGAGATAGTCGGCCGGGGCCATAACATGAGGATACAGGAGAACGATCCGCTGGCACATGCCGAGATAGTCTGTATCAGGAACGCAGGAAGGCTTGGCAATTACAGGGACATGGTCCTCTACTCAACATTAATGCCCTGTTATTTGTGTGCTGGAGCTGCAGTGCAGTTTGGTATAAAAAAGGTTATTGTCGCGGAGGCAGAGAATTTCAAAGGGGCTTCTGACTTTATGAGAGAGCATGGGATAGAGATAATAAACCTCAACATCGATGAGTGCAAAGAAATGATGATGCACTTCATCAAGGACAGGCCTGAGGTCTGGTATGAGGACATCGGGAAATGAAATTAATAACAGGGGCACTTAAGCCTTCTTAAATGTGGCCCAGAATACGCTGCCTTTTCCTGCAGGACTGTCTTCAACACCAACCCTGCCGCCGTGAAGGTCAACTATCCTTTTGACAATGGCAAGTCCGATACCTGTTCCTTTTACACCTTTCTTTTTTTGGGCCAGCCGTTTGAAACGATCAAATACCAGTTCTTTAGCAGCATCAGGTATGCCATCTCCGGAATCCCTTACATTTATCTTCCATTCACCGTCAAGATCCCCTATATCTATCATGATGTTGCTATTGGAGTGTCCGTACTTGATAGCGTTAGAGATGTAATTGGCAAAAACCCCTTCAACAATAGGATTCACCTTTGAGGGATAGTGGCCATCTACCTTTATGTCCAGGGTCATGTTCTTTTCAGCAAGCTGGGTTCCAAAACTGTCTGCCACATCATGAAGAATAACACCGAGGTCCATATTCCTGAAATCCAGATCGTCAATATCCTCAAGCCTGGCAAACCGGGAGGTAGACTCTATCATATTGATGAGCCGGGAGATATTATCATCTATGATCCTGAGCTTACGGGCTTTATCATGATCGGTCTCTGCCTGTAGAAGCATACCCGTGAACCCTTTCGCAACTCCTGCAGGGTTCATGAGATCATGTCCCATTATGTCGATAAAGAGATCTTTCAGGTCATTTGAATATTTAAGATTGTCAGCATACTCCCGCAACTGCTTTTCTGCTTCCTTACGACAGGTCATGTCCCTTACAACACATATGTAACCATTATCAAAGCGGGTCAGGGATATCTCATGGAAGAAACTGATACCTTGGTTCTTAAGGCCGACAGCTTCACCTCTCCAGACACCTCTGTCAGCAAGTTCCGAGACAAGCTCTTTTTTAAGTTTCATTATCTCGGGTTCATCATAGAGAACCTGCCAGGACCTGCCAATAAGTTCATGAGGACTACTGTACCCCCATGTTCTGGCATAGGCCTCATTAAGGTAAGCAAATTTTCCCTCTGTATCCAAAATGGCTATACCGTCTACGGAGGACTCGATTGCAACGGTCCTCGACCGCAGGCTCTCTTCCGTTCTTTTTCGCCGGGTGATATCCTCTCCCGAACTCAGAACACCAATATGATCGCCATGTTTATCTTTTACGGACTTGCTGTACCAGGAAACGATCTTCTCTTTCCCGTCCTTTGAGACCAGCGGTCCCTCGTAGTATTGCAGGGATCCTTTCTCCGAATTCAGTGCTTTGAAGTAATGCTGCTTTGCATCATGTCTGAACGGCTCCGGCACGAAGGTGTCAAACCAGTTAATGCCCACGATATCTGCCTCTTCGCAGCCGAGTATATCCGCCGCCCTCTTATTGACAAGAGTAACTTTCTGGTCCCGGTCCAGCACCAGTATCATGACTCCTGCAATATCCAGATAGTTCTGGGCCTGATCACGTTCGAATATCACTTTATCATGCAGTGACTTTATCTGTAGAAGTGACATCACCCTCATCTTCAGTTCCAGCCTGTCCACCGGCTTTGTAAGAAAGTCGTCTGCCTGGGATTGGATACCTCTCAAACGGTCTTCCCTTGAAGAGAGAGCTGTTACCATCACAACCGGGATGAATTGCGTTTCAGAGGATCTTTTGATTCTCTCACATACCTCGTAACCATTTAATCCTGGCATCATCACATCCAGGAGAACAAGGTCCGGCTTTTCCTTTGCAACAAGTTCCAGGGCATCTGAACCATTATATGCCGGGATGATGTCATAGTCCGCTATAAGATAAGCGTGAAGTAGCTCGACATTCATTGGCTCATCGTCTGCCACGAGTATCCGGGGTCTTGGAAATTGGGTCATATGACATTTATTCAGATAGCATGCGTATTTGACAGGGCACCTGATAATTGCAGGATAACAGGAGCCGGATATGAACTTAATACTAATTATACGTATCTATAAAAGCACCTACTTATCTTCTAACGGAATCTGCCACCATGAAGGAACCTCTTTGGAATTGTTCAAATGGCACTACCGGACATAGTGGTCCGCCATGGTACACTCATCATTATAATTATAAGCATATCGCAATGCACAGGCACGTTTATATACAGGCCGAATAATTTTGGATTATTCAGCCTTAGTTTACAGAGCAGAATAGCAGACCTTTACGATAAGGACTATAGCCTGAAGGCAGGCTCTGAAAACTAAAAGGTAACGGAGTATGAGCGGACCGGGGGGTCCACATTATTCGAAAAGGATATTTGTCACGATTAGCGAAAGCTGTATGCATTAGTGTATGCGTGATACTGATAGTGTCATGCAATGTCGCATCGACGGACTATACCGGCTTACAGGACACAAACACATCCCGTTATTCTGGAATGTACGGGGAAGTACTGCATGTGCCCTATTCTTACCAGGGCGATACCAGCTGGTGCCTCTATTACTGCCTGGCCATGATGGCAGATTACAACGATCGCTCTATGGAAGCCTGGGAAATGGCATCTTCTTTCAATTCAGGCAACAACGAAACTTTTTCAGGGCAATACAACCCTTTTGACCATGCAATTGAGGACTACTTAAAAGAGCATGCGGACCTTGAAATTAAAAAGACAGTGTGGGGCTATAACCTAAGACCCGTGGACACTGACAGTTTTAATTCCATGATCAGAATGAACATAGATAAAGGGCAGCCGGTATTGTTAGCTTTTCAGTACACTATCCCCGGATACGCAAAGAAAGGCCATGCTATCCTGGCAGTGGGATATAGTGAGGAATTTATATATCTGACCGATCCCAGTGGAGCCATTACCAGAGATCTTTTCGGATCAGATGAAGGATATATTGCCGTGCCCATAAGCTGGCAAGAGTTCAATGAAAAGCTGGCAGGCAATATCATGCCCTCAAATATGGCGTTTACAATAGAGGTACTTGAAGATGCTCCCGCCAGCGTGCCGGGGGGATCGGTCTATCTGACAGATTACAGCAGCCATGGCTTAAGCTGTCTTAATTTTATAAACCGGACCAACGATGAAGACATAGGCCTGCTGTACCTCGACGGGAAATACGGGAGAGGATACTACATCGCTCAGAAAGCAGATCCGATCAAAGAAAGACGGCCTACTGCAAATGACGCCATGTCAGTCTTTTTCACTGTGGCGAATCCATCTATGGAAGGAAAGGATTACATAGTCGTGAGCGATGTCATCGACAGAGACACAGGAAAGAGTGTAGATAACTTCTGCTTCCCTCTTGAGATAATGGTCCCGCCGTTCAGCATGATCTCAAAAGGGGTGAATTACTCAAACCAGCTTGGGACCGTTCAGCCAGGCGCCTATTCTATTGTGATAACCCTGCTGGACAGTGAAATGCAGGAAATAGATTCAACATCAATAGATGTAAGCATTTGCTAGAGGAAAACTCATTTCTAAAGGACTGACAGCAGTACAAGCAAGAGCCCGATAAGCACGAAGACCGATACTATGATAAGAGACACTTTCCTCTGTTTTGCTTCCTCCGGCGTCAGTTGAACAGAGGTCGTTCCGTTCCACTTTTCGAATACATGGCCGGCTGCCAGCCCAATACCTGCACCTATAGCCGGACCTGTACCAATGAGAGCCCGATTGTCAAAAGCGATTGCAAGGACCATACCCAGGGGAACCCCAAAGATGAGTCCGATGCCTATCCATATGCCTTTCCAGCGACCGGGAGGATAAACCCTGTTGTCATTTAGTTTTGCCTGTTGCCTGAATACAACTGCAACAACTATACCTGCAAAGACAATGATCGCCGCTATTGATACAGTTAAGAATAAAAGAACCATGTAGAGCACTGGCCTGTTTATAATTTAAATCTTTTTACCATCCTGAGATTATCGAGGACCAGACCAAAGCGTATCGGTGAAATTTAAGGGTTTGGGGATGTACAAGAAAAACATACATATCTTTTAATAACCGCAGGCAATATACAGCCCGCAGCAGTAAGGAACAGCACCGGAGAAGATATTTATGATAGGTTACATCGCAGGGACGCTTACCACTATAGCTTTTGCTCCTCAGTTGATCAAAGCCCTTAAGTCAAAGTCCACTCAGGACCTGTCGTTAATGATGCTAGGCTGTTCCACTACAGGTATGACATTCTGGCTGTTGCATGGATTGATCATCAACGACCTTGCGCTTATTATCGCTAACAGCGTTTCAGTAACTCTGGCATCTGCCTTGCTCTTTTACAAGATCAAGAAGGATTACCTCACAGCCTGGAAGGGTATTATAAGAAGGATTTAATTTAAGTATAATTTATAAAAATATATCTAATATCGAATACCCCTTTATTTCCATTGGAATATATAGAGCTCAATATTGTAATATATGAAGTTGATGTCCCCTGCCTGCATATATAGCCACGACAAATTTTCATCTGGCACACTTAATTATAAATGCAAGCCTGGCAGGAAAACTATCTGATGAGAGGCAAGCCTCTAAACTGACATGAGATCACTCGCCGTCATCTCCGATAGCGTCTACCGGACAGCTTGCCAATGCCTCGTTGCTGGCGGTTATTTCGTCATCGTTTTCCGGTTGCTTGTAAACGTAGGCATGTGTGCCGTCATCTGTCATCATAAAATTGCCAGGTGCATTATCTACACACAATTCGCATGCGATACACTCTTCATCCACATAGTACGGACCCGGAACATTTTCAGCCACTTTATTAGTCTTGTCAGCCATTCTTTTACTCCCCTTACAAGATATCATAAAATAATAGAAATCGTAAGGATAAGTCATTTTCGATAACAATGTTTTAACAAAATGCTCAGTGATGCCAGAGAATATGCTTTTAAGAGGAAATATGCGTGAAAACTTCATGCAGATTAACAATGAACATATTTTGCATATAAGTAATATGAATCGAAATATTGATACCAAATAATACAACTTTCGAATAAAAAGACTTATAAGTTACAATTAACATACACCTATGGTAAGGGGGTATTGATGCGAAAAGCATTATAAAGATGTGCAATACTGATAGGAATCCTATTTACCATCTTTATGCACGGATAGGGGGGCAACGATGTAAATGAAAATCACAAGTGGGAGTAGAGGGCAAATAAACCAGGCTGGTGGGCTCTCTTTGATTACATTTAGGTGCTCACGATACTACTTTCACTGAAACAGATGCCTATTCAGTTCATCTGCAATAGGAGATCAGATGACAGATGACAAAGTTACACATAATAATAGTATAATGGGGGTTAATTCATGCGAAAAGGAATAGTAATATCACTTGCTGTCCTGCTGGTTGTGTTTTTGGCAATCGGCTGTACAGATACAGGCACAGAGGATACACCGGAGGAGAACGATACAGTTGTTGTACCTCCTACAGATGACGAAGCTACAGATCAGCCTATCGAAGACGAGCCTGTAGATGAAGAACAGCAGTCTGAAGACGATGTAGTTGAAACCACAGAAATTACTGCCAATGAGGACGGATTTGACCCGGAGACTATCAGGGTCATGTTAGGAGATACCGTAACATGGACAAATACTGGTCAAGAGAATGTCACGATTACATCTGATGATGACTTATTCAACTCTGGCCTGATAGGACCAGGAGAGACATATAGCTACACATTTGATGTAGCAGGAACCTTTGATTACAGTTCCGAGGAAGACTTTATGACTTCAGGCAAAGTAATCGTGGAACCTGGAGAAGAAGGACAGGAACAGATGGATGATAATGAATCTCTTACTATTACCAACACCAGTACGGAGGATACATCCGAACAGGGTGGTAACATTACTATAGAGAGCGACCAGCCATCCGTCGGCACACCTATCCAGCCTAACGACGAAGAAGAAGACAACGATACCCTTTAATGTGTATTTGACTTAAATATAAAGGAGATCTTATCTCCTTTTATTCCTTATTTATTCCTGGATCAATGTTCTTGTTTTTGAAACTTTTGGGTTTACTTATCCTGAAGATCTTATCTTAGCTGCAAGCTCTTTTCCAAGCATGGCCACTTTCCGGAGATCCTCATCTGAAGCAGGGCCGTTTATTTCGATCGCACCCACCACTTCTATCTTTGTAGGCTTGAGCATCTCAGACAGCTGCCCGACAGCGCCTCCTCCCCAGCCGTAAGAACTTAGTGCTACTCCGTACAGCAGAGGCGGCTTGAGGACCTTTACCAGATAGGCGGCATAGACTGCAAGCGGATGCATTCCTCCAAGGACTGTGGGAGTGCCAAGCACGATCGCCCTGGAATCTACAAGCTCACGGGCTATATCACCGATGTCTGAGTTAAGAAGGTTGAAATAGCTTATCTCTATCCCTTCTGACATCAGGGATTCGGATATTGACCGAATCATTTTCTCAGTGGCGCTCCACATGCTTACATACACTATTATGGCTTTCTCCCGTGTTTTCCCGGCAGTCCACAGGCGGTACATGTCAAGTATCCTTTCAGGATCCCTGTAGATAGGGCCATGGCTCGGTGCAATGATATCAATATCCAGGCCCTTGATCTTCTCCAGAGCCTGCGCACCTTTTGCCTTGAAAGGCATCATTATTTCCCCGAAATACCTTTTAGCTGCAGATAAGAGATCTTCTACCTCATCATCATAAAAGCCTGCTGCCGTGTGCGCGCCAAAGTAGTCGCATGTGAACAGCACGCTGTTCTCCTCCACGTAGGTGAACATCGTTTCAGGCCAGTGCAACCAGGGAGCTTCTATGAATCTCAGTGTCCTGCCGCCAAGTTCCAGCGTGTCACCGTCTTTTACGATCACAAGCCTTTGTTCAGGTATCTTATAGAACACCTGCGCCATCTTTGCCCCTTTCTGCGTGGTTACGAGCTTTGAATCCATAGAAATATCCATTACAGCCTTTATAGCATTTGCATGGTCCGGCTCTGCGTGATTCATTATCACAAAATCCAGTGCCCTGATATCTGTGAGGCTACGCAGTTTGTCGAGAAGCTCATTCTCAAAACCAGGATTCACACTATCGATAAGCGCAGTTCCCCTGCTTCCCCTGACCAGATAGGCGTTATAGCTCGTGCCATCAGGCAATGGGATCAAAGCATCGAACATGCGTCTGTTCCAGTCTTTCGACCCTATCCAGAAAATACCATCTGAAATTTCCGGTGTATAGTAATTCATTATCTTTCCCCCAGTAAATATTGGAGAGGAGGATACTTAAATGATCTGTCAGGACGCCCGGGTGTCGACCACATCAGATCTGTTTTCGCGGAGAGCTAGAAAGAGATGCTGCGTAGCCTGTATGTTATAAAAGCCAAGGATGGGTAAAGCATTTACTATTTTATATTTCTGCCTGCATAGCACAGGAAACAGGACATGCATTAAAGGGATTGCAGCTTAGAACTCATTACCTGACATTGCTCATGCTGAGAATCTAATTCTTGATTAAAGGGCAGGTATAAATTAAAAGGACCGATGAAATTAAGCAAGGGTATTATTAAATAGTATGCTTTTATATTATTGCATGTAGATCAAGGCGCGGGGGAGCCTGATCCATATTAAGGACTGAATTCGTTCTCTATTGGAGAATTGAACTTTAAGAGAGCGTGATCTGGTTATTCAGATGTTGCTCTTGTGAAATTTGAGACATAATATGGTGAAGAGGGGATTAACTATGTGTTTTTGGGTCAGATTCTGGGAAGATGAAAACAACAAGTTGTTGAGAGAAGTGCCTGTGCATGCAGATACGAAAAATGAAGCTAAGGATATATTTCAGCATGATTTTCCTGCGGTAAGCCATTTTGAGCTACTATCGCCTTAAGGTACAGAGATTTTAATCCCCCATTTATTTTAGTTATTTCCCATACTGTAGTCGATCATTATATTTCTATTTATATCCGGAACACATAAAAAAATTCTAAAAAGTGTACTTCCCAAGCATGCAGCATGGCACCGTGGCCTATATCAAGAGACTGCTGTTCAAGAGCTGCTGGTTTATTCATGATCCGGACAAGAGAATCAACCATCTCACCAGCAAGCTGTCCTGGGTCCTTTTCAGGTTTGTTACCATGTATACAATATACTTCTGCTTATGACATCTGAATATTTTTGCCGGTAGGGCATTCCTCATGATGGAAGGGACATTATAAATTAAATGATACAATTCAGATTCACTTTTAAAGTAGGAACTCCATATATCAGGTATACACAAAAAGTGTAATGGACAGGGGAGTTAAGATGGGATTAGAAGACCTTATGAGAGAGATCACTAAAGAGACTGAAAGTATCGTAGACACTAAAACACTCATAGGCGAGCCTGTGACCTCGGCCGGAAAAACCGTGATGCCAATAATCAGAGTTTCTGCAGGGTTCGGGAGTGCCGGAGGAGAACGTAACGGACAGGCAGGTAAGATGGGATTTGCTGCCGGAGGTTATGCAGGCGTGAATATGGAGCCTATTGGATTCGTTGTCATATCCAAAGATGACGTTCGCCTGCTGACTGTTAGCGGGAGACACACTTTTAGCCGCATAGTGGACATGGTGCCTGAAGTTATAAGCAGAGTAAAAGAAGGTAAAGAAGTAACTGAGAAAAGCAGACAGGAAAGCGAGAGGTCCGGCAGGAGTGAGCGGCCTTCGGGAGAGAAGGAAAGCTTTTCCGAGGAAAGCCGGCAGGCATTCAGCAGCAGGTCTATTCCTGAAGGAGGCAGCGGAGGGGGAAGCCAGGCAATAGCCGGAAGGGCAGGAGCTGAAGCACGTTCCAGAGAAGGCTCTGAGCCGGATAGGACTTTCCCTGAGGAGAGCCAGAGAGAATTCAGCAGCAGGTCTATTCCTGAAGGGGGAACAAGGCAATAGCCGGAAGACAGGAGCTGAAGCACGTTCCAAAAAGAGAGGCTCCGTAAGCGATGAGCCGGAATGTTAATCAACCACTGATGTAGCCAGTGCCACTACTGACTTTCATAAATGGCGAACATATACATCAGATATGATATGGTAAACCAAAGTATTACACTAACCGTATCTCTTTCGGTAAACTAGATATCGATAGAAGGAAGCATAAATTGCCTGACACTTCAGATATATTCATATTCTGGGCCGTGGTCATGGCCCGTTTCTTTCTGCCACTTGCTATTCCGCGGTATCCTATTCCAGGCGTAGTGGGAGCCTTGATACTGGATACCGTTGATCAGACCATCTTTCAGCTGTTTACAACCCTGCCACTTGAAGGGTACCAGAGCTATGACAAGGCACTGGACATATATTATCTGACCATCACGTACCTTTCCACGATGCGCAACTGGACCAACGGCTATGCTTTCGGGATAAGCCGTTTCCTCTTCTATTATAGACTGATAGGCGTAGTATTCTTTGAACTGACACAACTGCGAACAATTTTGCTCGTTTTTCCAAACACGTTTGAATATTTCTTTATATTCTATGAAGCTGTACGCCTTAAGTGGGACCCGATATCACTGACAAAGAAACAGGTGCTTACAGCCACAGCTCTAATATGGATATTCATCAAAATACCTCAGGAGTACTGGATACACGTTGCCCAGCTGGACACTACCGACCTGATAAGAGCATACCCTGCAACCATATTGATACTTGCTGCCTGGGCTGCATTTATTGTAATAGCAGCGCTCCGGATAGTAAGAGGGTTCCCCCCTGCAAGAGAGGGGATTGCTCTGGATGCAGGCCCCATCCCCAGGAACCTTAAGGAGAGAAAAGCCGGAGTGGGGGAGAAGAGTTTTTTTGATAGCGCCCTGCGGGAGAAGATCGTATTTGTCTCCCTGCTGGGCATAATCTTTGCGAACATGCTTCCCGGAGTAAATGCCACCAGCCTTCAAATAACCATAGCAGTAGCTTTCATCATCATCGTTAACACTGCACTTAGCCACTGGCTGGTCAGACGTGGTGCCGGATGGAGGTCTATAGTAAGGGAGTTTATATTCATGGCTTTTGCCAACCTGATCATAGTGCTGGTTTACTTCTTGCTGCTGAGCAGGTACGAAGGTTCCATCAATCTTGTCAATACACTCTTCTTCATACTGCTGCTGACCCTTAATGTAACTCTGTACGACAGGTATAGGCCTGTGTATGTGCAAAGGCACTTATTGTGACTTCTATGATTTTAAATAAAATATAGATTTTGGATCAAATAAATAGGGATAAATAACAGCATGCATAAAACTAGTACCGGGAAGGGGACAGGTCTATGCGCCAGCAGGCATATCATTGGTCCAATTTGAGGCAGGCTAGCTAAAGGCATATAAGAGTTGAAACTGTCCATTTCCACTCATTAGTGAGTATATGAAGGGGGAATTAGATGGACAAGATATACGATATACTGAAGCAAGAGCATGACCAGGTCATGAAATTGTTCGACAAAGCGATCAGCAATAGTTCCAGAGACGTATTCATGCAGCTCAAATCAGAACTGGACATACATATGGCAGGGGAGGAAAAGCTATACTATCCACAGCTGGAGAACAAAAAAGAGGCTACAGAAGTGACTCTGGAGGGCTATGAGGAACATCATGTTGCTAAAATGCTACTTTCGTAACTCGAGAAGACTCCTGCAGATGATAAAAGGTGGCTTGCCAAGCTGAAGGTTCTGAAAGAGTCCGTGCAGCATCATGTGCAGGAAGAGGAATCAGAAATATTTGAAAAGTCCCGCAAGGTGCTAAGTGATTCCCAGGCAGAGGAGATTGGGAGCAAGTACATGGAATTCAAGCAGCGGGAACAGAGCAGGTAAAAAACACCATAGATATGGAGAGGGAAGCAAGCGATTCTTGCTTCCATACTATTTTTACGTTTTACCTGGAAAATCTTGTTTTTGGACTTTGGGGTATAACCGGGTTATCAAGGGCCGTTCTTTCCGAACTATCCGGGGAGCTATTTTAATATTGCAACTAATTTAATTTTAATGCTATAGTCAAATTATATTATATACACGTAAATCTTATAGAGAGTAGAGTTTGCGCGCAATATGATATTCAAGTATGTACAGGACTAGGATATTAATGAAAACCTCACTGATCGATGTACTGTTCATGTCTGAAAAGAGAAAAAGTGTGCTCTTATTACTGCATGAAGGACCTAAAAGGATAGAAGCACTTGTAGGATCCCTTAAGACAACACGCCAGGCGCTTCTTCCCCAGATCAGGATACTTGAGGATAATTATCTTGTGTCTCATAATAGAGATACCTATGAGTTAACTGCCATAGGTAAGCTCGCTGTAGAAAAGATGGAACCGCTTTTAGATACTGTCAGGGTGCTGGAAAGATGTCCGGATTACTGGGGCAGACATGATCTCAGCCTTATCCCGCTGCATTTAATGAAAAGACTGCGGGAACTGGGTGATTGCACCCTGGTCATTCCCTCCCTGCAGGAAATGCACGACTTCAATAAAGAGGTGCATGAAAAATCAAAAGGATCCCGATCCTTCTTTGAGGTTGCCTCAACGTTTAAAGCTGATTTTCACTTTTTGTTCTCCGAACTGGCACAGAAGGGTACGAGTATGACATTTATAATTTCAAAGGAACTGCAGGACCATTTACAAAGAGAAAGGCACGAGGAATTTAAAGAATATCTGGAAAATGAAAAGACCGTATTCTACCTGTATCCGGAAAACATGCCTTTCCTCTCTTTTGTTGGAAATGATTTCTGCCTGCTGCTCGAGTTATTGACGCACGATGGATCGTTTGACAACACACAGCTTGTCTGCTGCAATCCCGACGCTCTTGTATGGGGCAGGGAGCTCTTTGACTTCTACATGCAGAGATCAACACAGATAACCGGGATATAAGGAACTCCTTACACAAACGTATCAGCGGGCGGGGGAGACATGTCTTAAAACTGCAAGCGCAAACGGTTCTATTGACAGGTTGATAGAATAAAGTAGTTTAATAAGAAGAGTTATATATAAAGATACATAACATATTATTATAGTTAAAGCCACTCTGGTGACAGCTTGGAAAAATGGTTAAAGATAACATACACTAAGGTTTTGTGTATACTTTCATTCACGGTGATAGTATTACTTTTAGCAGGCCTTGTATATTCTACCGAGTTCAGTGAAAAAAACCCATCAGGCACTAAACCGAAATTCAGCGCGTACAAAGTGTCCGGTTCTCCTGTTATTCTGGTTGATGATCCCACGGCCCGCGATCCGACATGGGAAGAGCTTATGCAGTTCCTGGAGGAAGATGATACGGACAGGATCCTCTACCAGCTTGACAGCTTCAATTGCATCGACTTTGCAGAAAGGCTGCACAATAATGCAGAGAGCAGGGGGATCCGTGCAGCTTATGTTTCTGTAAGCTTCCAGGACAGACAGAACGGACATGCTATAAATGCCTTTGAAACCGCTGATAAGGGCCTGGTATTCATAGATTGTACAGGAGCCGAAAATCCCCTTGGAGAGCTGGACAGTAACGATAAGGTCGCTTATATCGTACCGGACAGAGAATACGGATCGGTCTCTATATATTACACTGATACACCTGATTATGAGTTCTATGAAATGAGAAAGGGTAAGCGCCTGAAAGGTTTCTTCAAAAGTATCGGTACTGTTAAAGATACAAGGATATTCTGGGGGATGTGACTCCTGCCTGTCGAATATCCCATTGCTCCACGGAAGCATGATGAATGAAACCGGCATAGCAGGAACGGTTCCTGCTTCAAGTAATGCCCTGTTTTTTAGGGATAATGTTCTCATCAAGGATTTCCCGTAGGTACAGGCAAGATCACCTCTTTTCAAGGAAGATCCTATGGAGCCCGGATAAGGCTATAAGCACAGATGGCAATATATATGACATCCAGAATATGGAAGATACAGTTATAAAATAAACCAAAACGGAGTAGTCAGTTTGCCACAGGAAGCAGAGGACGAAGCAGAAGCTTCCACTCCCATCCAGCCGGGTGAGTCCACTGTTTCAATGTCGGTCCTGATGACATATATTATTGAGTGAAG
>DANZ01000115.1 GCA_002501695.1 Methanolobus sp. UBA474
GTACCGTCGGTGATAGAGATAACTACCTGGTTAACGTCGACAGGAGAGCTGCCCACGTTGAGGCCTACAGAGAGCTTGAGCATATCAATAGTAGAAGAAGTATTGGTACCGCTATCTTTAGCACGTACACCTTCAATGTTCTTGACCATCAGGTTTGATGATACTTCCTGGGTCGACTGCTTACCGGTGGACTGGGCTTTCTGCTGCAGTATACCGGATGTCTGGATCAGCACGGCTGCCGCAACAGCCGCGACGAGTACCATGGCGATGAATATGATGAGAGTACCAATACCCACCTGGGCCCTCGTGTTGGTTTTCATAAGTAATGTTCTGTTTGCTTTCATGTACAATCCTCCTATTATCCAGCGATTATTGGATATGTAAATTATATATAATTAATTAATATATATAACATTTGGTTGGAAATGTCAAACTACAAACGAGACGCAGTTACACAATAGAAATATATAAATAGATTTGGTTAAGTCAATTATTGAGAATAAAATGTATACAGGACTGCTCTTAAACAGCACGATATGCTTTGCGATCGGCTTATCATCCCTTGCATTTGCATGGGTGCTTTTAGCAAAAAAGGAACAGAACAGTGAGACCAGCAGGCCGGCTCTTTTCTCGCTTATTGTTTTCTGGACACTGGTTGGCCTTACCTACCTGCCGACATCCGTCAGGATGATGGCTGCATATATGGGGAACATGGAGATAGACGCTATACTGTATTTCATAGCCGCCATACCTTTTGCTTTTGTTTCAGTGCCTCTTGTATTTTTTATCATATACATAATAACCGGAAGTAAGAGGACGGGGGAATATCTTGCACTGCTGTTTACTATTCTTGGGGCTGCATACCTTGCATTCATGTATGAGAGCGGGATCGTGGGGCCCGAGATAAGCGAATGGGCATCCATTTTCAGCGTGAACAGCGATCTTGCCATTCAAATTTACCTGATAGGGCTCTTCGTAATACCAACGGCAATGATACTGGGGCTTTTATTGCTCATCCTGCTTCAAAGGGTCCCAAAGAGGATACGATACAGGACAGTCCTGCCGCTTGTAGCTATTTCCTTTGTTTTTGATTTCATGCTGACAGATGTGATAGCTATCATCGATGTGATGCAGGTCTTCTCCAGATCGTTCGTTCTGATCGGGACAGTACTGGCATATCTTGCGTATTTCCCGCCGCTGCCCCTGCAGGAAAAGCTCGGCATCCAGAAATATGGTGCTGAAACATACTATTTTAGTGGGATCGATAAAGAACTTGATGTGCTCGCCAAGGAAAACAGTGTGTAGCGCAGATCCGGATAAACAATGCCTTCCTGTTTAGCACCACACGCATGACCCGGGACCGGCACTCAGAGTTAAGCTGAAAGTAATTCTCCCCCATACTTTGATTTTAGCCAATACAATTAAATATCATGAATCTTATGTACTTTTCTGTACACTATAGGACAAAAGTGGTTATTCTATGCATTCTGTTATTCAGGATATAATCAGATCTACCGAAGAAAGAGTAAGACATATCGAAAGCTTACGTGAGGATAAAAAGCCCTATAAGGAAAAAAGAGATATTGTGGCAGCGATCGATAGGAAGAGAGAGGAAGGGATGGTGGCTGTAATAGCTGAGGTGAAGCCGGCTTCACCCCGCAGGAAACTCAGGGAAATCTCCCCTGCGGATGCAGGCACTATAGCCAGACAGATGGAGAAAGCAGGCGCTGTAGCAATATCCGTGCTGACAGAGCCGCAGTTCTTCATGGGATCCCTGGATAACCTTCTTAGCGTGAGAAAAAGTGTCAATATTCCAGTACTGCGTAAGGATTTTATCATCAGCGAAGTGCAGACTGAAGAACTTGATACGGATATGATATTACTTATCGTAGGAGTCCTTGGAGAGCATATAAGGGAAATGGTAAAGCTTGTACTGGAGAAAAACATGGAGCCGCTTGTCGAGATTCACAATGAGGTGGAACTTGACATTGCCCTGAAAACGGATGCCCGGATGATAGGGATCAATAATCGGGACCTGAACACGCTTGAAACTGAAATTGGGACCACTTTACGCCTGGCACCCATCATCCGTAAATACGATGCTGATAACGGGACCAGACATTTCATTATCAGTGAGAGCGGCATCACTGGTGCAGATGATGTACGCAAAGTGATGAAGGCCGGCGCTGACGGGATACTTGTCGGGACATCCATCATTGAAAGCGGCGATGTCTATGCAAAAACAAAAGAGCTTGTTGAAGCACTCAAATGATGTTCAGTATGAGATTATCCGAGTAAGGAAGTTTTGAAATGAAAAGATCGATGTATGGCAGATATGGAGGACAGTTCGTCCCTGAAGTGCTGATGCCGGCACTTGCTGAGCTTGAAGAGGCTTATGACAGATACAGAGAAGATCCCCGCTTCCTTGAAGAGCTTGCCTATTACATGAAGGACTTTGCAGGCAGGGAGACTCCCCTGTACTTTGCCAGGAACCTTAGTGAAAAATACGGGATCAGGATATATCTCAAGAGAGAAGACCTCGTTCACGGAGGAGCGCATAAGCTCAATAATACGATCGGCCAGGCGCTTCTGGCAAAGTATATGGGTAAGAAACGTCTCATTGCAGAAACGGGAGCGGGACAGCACGGGACTGCAACTGCGATGGTGGGAGCAACTATGGGTTTTGAAACTGAGGTATACATGGGGGCAAAAGATGTGCAAAGACAGCATATGAATGTATACCGCATGCAGCTTATGGGAACTACTGTGCATCCAGTGGAATCCGGCTCAAAGACACTCAAAGATGCCATCAATGAAGCACTGCGCGACTGGGTGACCAATGTGGAGAATACACACTATCTTATAGGTTCGGTTGTCGGACCTCATCCATATCCGATGATAGTCAGGGATTTCCAGAGCGTTATCGGAAATGAAGTAAAAAGACAGATAATGGAAAAAGAGGGACGCTACCCGGATTCCATAGTTGCATGTGCCGGCGGAGGAAGCAATGCAATGGGCATATTCCATCCTTTCATTGAGGAAAAGGAAGTCCGGCTGTTTCCTGTGGAAGCGGGAGGATGCGGGCTGAAGAGCACTGCAAAAGAAGCGCTGCATTCCGCGTCGCTCTGTGTTGGCGAGGATGGTATATTGCAGGGAGCACATACCAGGGTATTGCAGGACAGGTACGGCCAGATACTTGAATCCAGCTCCGTTTCCGCAGGACTGGATTATTCAGGCGTCGGGCCGGAGCTGGCATATCTTGCAGATACCGGAAGGATAAGACCCTGCAATGTAAACGATGAAGAGGCACTGGAGGCATTCTACGAGCTCAGCAGGACAGAAGGGATCATACCAGCGCTTGAATCGTCGCATGCATTAGCCTATGTGATGAAAATGGCGCAGAGCGGAGAGCTCGGGGAACTTGTGGTGATCAGCCTTTCCGGAAGGGGAGACAAAGACCTTGAAACGGTCTTCGGGTTAAAGGAAATGGAGAACAGGGAGGTTTGTCTATGAGAATCCGGGAGAAGTTTGCACAACTTGAAGAAAAGAAAGAGAAAGCCCTTATAGCATATGTATGCGCAGGGGACCCGACTGCTGAAGCTACGAAGGATATTGTCAGTGCCCTTGTAAGGGGTGGTGCTGATATCGTTGAACTCGGACTGCCTTTCTCGGACCCTGTTGCCGACGGGCCAACTATCCAGGCTGCTTCCCAGCGTGCTCTGGATGCCGGAATGAACCCTGACAGGTATTTCGAGCTAATAGCATCCATAAAGGCCGGTGTGCCGCTGGTATGCATGACCTATTATAACCTTATCTATAAGAGAGGATTGGAAAGATTTGCCAGCGACTGCGCCCTGTCAGGCATATCAGGCATCATTGTGCCGGACCTGCCTGCAGAAGAGTCAGATGACCTTCAAACAGCCTGCAGGAAGCATGGCATTGACCTTATATTCCTGGTCACTCCCGTAACCAATGAAGCGAGGATGGAAAAGATACTTGGCAAGACGTCCGGATTCGTATATATCGTTTCCCGGCTGGGCGTTACAGGAGCCAGGGCAGATGTCGCACGATCCACAACAGAGATACTTTCCAGAGTACACACAGATGTACCCAAGGCTGTAGGTTTCGGTATATCAGACCGGGAGCAGGCCCGTGAAGTAATAGCCGCGGGAGCCGATGCCGTGATAGTCGGTTCTGCTTTTGTGAACATCATCGCCTCGGGAGAAGATGTTAACGCAAGGGTAGAAACGCTTGCAAGAGAATTGAAGAGTGCCTGTAGAGAAGGCCGGAACTGAAAAAGAGGTCAGGTCAAAGATTAAGCTTTATATGAAGGGTCTTCAAACCCTTCATTCTGCGAATAACTGATCCACGAACCATTCCGGATCGAACTTCTGCAGGTCATCGTAACCCTGACCCATGCCCAGGAAAAGAATGGGCTTGCCTGTTATGTAGGCGATCGAGATGGCTGCGCCGCCTTTGGCGTCAGCATCCGTCTTCGTTAGTATGGAACCGCTGAGAGGCACGGCAGCATTGAACTGTGAAGCCCTTTCGACAGCGTCATTGCCTGCCACGGCCTCATCAACGAAGATCAGCAGGTCCGGAGAGCTGACACGACATACTTTCTTGAGTTGCTCCATAAGATTGATGTTAGTATGCATACGCCCGGCGGTATCAGAAAGCACAACATCGACCTTGTTTGCCTTTGCGTGCTGGATGGCATCATAGATAACAGCAGCCGGATCGCCCTGTTCCTGGTGCTTGATGACCTTTACTCCAAGGTTCTTTGCATGGATGGCGATCTGGTCGATAGCCCCTGCCCTGAAAGTGTCGCCTGCAGCCAGAACTACCGAATAGCCCTGGTCAGTGAGACGCTTTGCAAGCTTTGCTATTGAAGTGGTCTTGCCCGTGCCATTAATTCCTACAAAGACAATATGTACCGGTTTTTTCGCATCCTTTACATAGTCATCAAAATCGAAAACGTTGGCACTCATCACGTCATAGATAGCCTTCTTGAGAGCCTTTTCCACAATGCCGCCGGTGTCCTTCCCTATACGGCGGCGTGTACCCACAAGCTGGGCTTTGACGGAATCTGTGATAGCCTCGGATACCGAAAGAGCGATATCGCTTTCAAGGAGCGCCATCTGAAGATCCCATAGCGGCTCCTCGAGATCATCCTCATCAAGGATGAATTCCCTCTCCAGGACAAAAGCCTTTGCTTTCTGTGCAAAGCCAACCTTTTTTGCTTTTTCGCTCTCTGTCCCGGCCTTTTCCGGATCCGCCTCTATTTTGGCTTGCAGAGGCGCTGGTTCCTTCTTTGGCTCTTCCTTTAATTCCTGCTCTTTCTTTGAGCCTGGCCATCCAAAAGAGAACTTCTTCTTTTCGGATTCCTTCTTATCAGGTTCCTTTCTCTGAGGCACGGCCTGCTCAGCTTCAATCTCAACAGCCTGCTCTTCAGGGATCTCTTCTGCAGCCGGGATGATCTCAGGAAGGGAGACTTCACTAACATCAGTTATTTCCGGCTCTTCATCGAGATCTGCCGGTTCTGAAGGCTCAACGGGAGCATCGGATTCAACCGCTACTGCTTTTTCATCGATCTTAGTGCCGATCTTGTCCTTGAAACTGCTGAGTTTCGACTTGAGCTTATTGAACACTTACTTCAACCCGCAAATGAATAAAAAAAGAAAATTATCTGGGAACCTGCGCCTGTCCCTGAGCCTGCTGCTGTTTAGAGATGAAAGCCTCAATAGCCTGCATCTGCTGGCCTATCTTTGACAGGGAATTGCCCATGTTCTCGAAGGCCTTTTCAAGCCTTTCCTTACGGTGCTCCATAATTTCCTTTGCGTCACTGAGCGGACGCTCAACGCTTATGCCTGCACCGATATCAACCACTATGCTATCAACGCGCGCTATGTTCGCATATACAAATGAACCGGAACCTATCGGGAACATCATCTCCGTACCTTCCCTGACATTGAAGAGCTCTTCGATGGTGTTCAGGGCTTTTGTGCAGTCATCGGCAGACATTTTTATCATGCTCATCTGCTGCTGGAGGAGATCAGCGCGTTTCTGTAACTCGCGGTGCTGCATTACGAGTGCCCGTGGATCCTGTTCATTCACACCGGACATGGCTTATGCCTCGTTTATGCTCTCGATCTTGATGTAGTTTCTTTTAATGCCGTGTTTACTTCCAAATAAGGAGTACACCTTATCAAGGGCGTTCTTCTCATTCTGGCTTTCTACCTTCTTTGTGAACTTCTCCCATTCAACACCTGCTTTAAAAGTACCTTTGATCTGGAAATTCTTCATATGAAATCACCTTTATAATCCATGTATAGAATAATCTGTTTAGAAACCCAGCGCATCCTCTATTCTTCCAAGTTCATGACCTGAGGTGTTTGAACCTGCAGCATAACCCTTGGAGTTTGCAATAAGGCCGGAGCCTACCATCTGCGTACCGAAGTTGCTGGTACCGATATCGACAGGAAGCTCGAACAGCTCCTCAAGCAGCGCCAGTTCTTCAGCGCTGGCCCTTGGGTGTACAAGCAAGCCCTTATTAGTTGCAACGCCTGCCATACCCACTGTTTTGATACCACCGATGGTGCCCCTGCGAACATCGACCTTAAGGGTCTCTGCAATTATCTCCAGTGCCCTGTCAGTCATTTCAGGATGCACCAACGCCGCCGTATCATTGGCAAGCACTATGTTGCCTATTGCATTCAGCTTGCTTGGCACGTGATGTACCGGAACCCCGATCACATCAGTGTTTCTTACGGTAGCGTGGCGGGCAACCAGCAGGCCATTGGAATTACCTCTGCACAGGGAGCCTACTACAATGCTGCCGTTGATAAGTGTCTGGAAAACGGGGACTCCCAGGAGATCCTCAAGTGCGACACAGATGCCCTGCGTTGTACCCGAAGGTACGAGTGCAATATCCTCGGTACAGGTTGAAAAAGCCCCTATTATGGGGCTTTCATCGATGCTCAATGTACGTATCATTATCTACCGTATATGTTGTGGATGAGATGGGTCTCGCGCTTATGCCAGTTCTGCCTGAACCTCTCCATCTTCGAACTTTGCAGCCCTTACACGGATGGATAGGGGTGGCTTCTCTGTACCGCGTTCCCATATCTTCTCATTTATGGTCTTATCAAGTTTTACCATTCCAGGTTCGACCTTCATGTGCTTTGTAAGGTACACCCTTATGGCTATTATAGCCTTGCTGGCCCTCTTCCATCTTGGAACTTGTTTTATGGAGCGGAGAGGGATAGTATAAATCTGTTCTTTTACTGCATCATCTGCCATGATCATCACCTGATTACTTCACATGAAGACTGTTCTTTCTCCAGTTTCTTCTCTTGGGGTGGCCCACGACCTTTCTTTCGGTCTTGATAATAACCCAGACAGGAACCCTGTGGTTCTGTCTGTGTGCTTTTGCCAGCCTCATTTTCTGTCCTTTGTTATTGTGGCTCACTTGTCTCACCTGTGCTATGAATCGTACTTATAATATGAAATACCAACAAGGTTTCAATCTATAACATGATTATTGTATAAATCTTTAATCATGTGTACAGATCATCGCAACCTCTTTACCTGATACCTTTTTTCGTTCAATGACATGCGATTGCATATGTGCTGGGAACAGTTCGCTGATCCTCTGCGCACCGGCCCTTCTCCGGATAAGTTCCCGGAATTCTGTTTCGTAATCAGCCTTGATCACGCTGTCACTCTGGCCCTCCGCGATCACAAGATATCTCTGTACCAGCTCATCGACCACGCCACGTCCGCATCCCTTAAGCGGAGACATGTAACTGACCCCATACCGGTCCTCAATGCTCCTTATCTGGGACATTTCCGGCACTGGCACGCGATCATCACGCCTGACACCGTCAGCAATGAACCTGTTATCCTTTTCCTTCGCCAGTCTTTCGATTGCCGCCAGGTGGATATGGTTTATCGCGCTCCGGGGGAAGCCATCCTGAATGATGAGTTCGTACGCTCTTTCAAGCACCGACATATCAAGCCGGACAACCCTGTGTGCAAATCCCAGTCTTTTTGCAGCTTCTCCGGCGACATCCCCGACGGGAAGCAGCGAAAAACTGCAGGTCACAAGTTCAACTTCAAAGAACGGCTCCAGCAGAATAGCTGCAAGGGAACTGTCCTTTCCTCCGCTGAACAGCACTGAGACCCGCGTCAAGATCTGCTCACATGCGTTTTATCGTTGTTTCACGTTTTGGGGGCTGTAACTGGACCAGCAGCTGTTTGAGCCGCTCATCATCGATCTTGGACTGGAGCCTGCCATTCTGGGCAAGTGTTATCAGTTGGGATTCGAGTTGCTCTACCATCTCTTTACGCGACATCTTTAATGTCGTCAGGCGTTCACGTGCCTCAGGCGTAAGGATCTGGCGAAGCAGTGCCTGTTTCTTCGCATCCATCTCAGAGCGCGCCTGCTCCTGCTGCATTGCCGCCTGCATGTCACCAGGGGCCATCTGCTGCTGAGCATTTTGCTGCTGTTGAAGTTGTTCAAGCCTTCTACGTCTTATGTTTTCAAGATCATCCGCCATATAACTCACCTCCTGTGTAAAAAGATGTTAGCACTTTATGCATATAGCATTATTGAACGGGCGCTCAGGTTCAGTACTTTGCAAGACCTGGGATCTTCTCCACAAGTTCCTTTTTGACCTCGTATGCGGAATTGTCCATAATGGACTGCCCCTGCGGAGATATCACACGGCCGCTCTTCAGGGAGCGTACAAGACCTGCGGATTCAAGCTGCTGCAGAGCCTCTCTTGCGATAGAACCGCTGCCCTTGACCTTATGGTTTGGGCTTACACCCATGTTCTTGTTGCCGCCATATACAGAGCGCAGCCTTTCCACGCCGATAGGACCCTGGGTATATACTGTCCTCAGGACCGCAGCACAGCGTGTATACCACCATTCTCTGTCTGTCGGAGGTAACTGCTTGTGTGAGCCGGTCTTCACGTATGCGGCCCACTCAGGCGGGTTAACCTTGTCATTCACTTTAAGCTTCTCTGCCACTTTACCGATCAATGCGGCTGCAGGAACATCATATGCAGTTGTCATCTTATTCTCCTTAATACTGGATAAATATCTATTTCGGACTCAAGGAAATAGATTCTTTCGTTCGTGCTGGAGTTTGTTGTGTAAACTATTGAGTAGTATATACTCTTTTCGGCAGATATTCAGACATCGGGCCTGTTATCAGGGCAGGTATCCGGACCTATTGGACACTTACGCTGATAAAGGATCTATTTCCTGAAGGTCTGCTCCCTGTCCGGCCCGACTGAAACATACGTTACAGGAACACCCATCTTCTGTTCAAGATAGAGCACATACTGCTGTGCGGCCTCTGGCATGTCACCGAAGCTCTTTACGCCTGTCAGGTCACTTTCCCATCCGAGGAGATCCTCATAGACCGGCCTGCACCTTGCAAGCTCAGCGGTTCCCTCCGGAGGATAATCCACGACCCTGCCGTCAAGTTCGTAGGACACACACACCCTTAACGGATCAAGTTTTGAGAGCACGTCAAGCTTTGTAAGTGCCAGCGAGGTATATCCGTTAAGATATATCGCTTTTTTGAGCAACGGCAGGTCGAACCATCCACAGCGCCTTGCCCTTCCCGTCGTAGTGCCGAATTCCCTGCCTACCTGCTGTATCTGCTTACCGGTCTCATCGGTGAGCTCGGTTGGCAGAGGGCCTTCCCCTACACGGGTGATATAAGCCTTCACAATTCCAAGCACTTCATCAACCTTTGTGGGGCCAACACCAAGATTTGAGCATGCGGAACCTGCTACCGTGCTGGAGGAGGTGACGAACTTCTGTGTACCGTGGATAACATCGAGATGAGTTCCCTGAGCACCTTCGGCAAGCACGTTTCTGCCATCCTCGATCGCTTTATTAACCTCATAGGATACATCCGTAATATAGGGAGCCAGGCGATGCCCCAGCTCCACATATTTCTCTATAAGCTCCTTATCTGTCACGATAGCAGCGTCACCGTCAAGCTCCCTGATAGTCGCCTCTTTGGAAGGGGCAAGTTCAGAAAGCCTGCGCTTCAGCTTTTCTGGATCAGCAAGGTCAGCAAGGCAGATCTCATCCCTTGCAACCTTGTCGATATAAGCAAATCCAATGCCTCTTTTGGTAGTACCGATCTTTTCGGTCCTTTTAGATTCTTTCAGTCCGTCCAGTTCCACGTGATAGGGCATGATGATACTGGCTTTGGCATCTATTCCGAACTTTTCAGGAGTAAGTTCTATGCCACCCTCTGCCAGCATGTCCATTTCCTGTGCAAGAACAGCCGGATTCAGTACCGTACCGGGGCCTATCAGCACCCGGGAATCCAGCAGGAAACCGGAAGGTATGAGGTGGAGCTTGTAGACATCCTTACCCACCTTAACTGTGTGCCCCGCATTGTCCCCTCCCTGAAAGCGGACGACCAGGTCATAGTCCCCGGACATGAGGTCAACTATCTTTCCTTTACCTTCATCGCCAAACTGCGCACCTGTGATGATCGTGAACATGGATGCAGGATTATGCCTGTTGGCTTAATAAAGTTTTGATTGCGGCTTATAAGTCCTCATCAAAGACCACCATGCGTGTACCCTCATCAAAACTGGCTGAGCTACCCGCCTTATAGCACCGGAGGGTCTTTGCAAGCTTCATATCAATAAGAGTATCAATGAGCTTCTCAGCAAGGCTCAGGGTCACATTGAACTCTGACTGGAGCATGTATATGGCATCAGGCCTCTTGATCGAAAAATTACAAAAGCCCGATCTCTTGTCAGATGAGCAGGAACCGTAGCCCTCACATTTAACAACCCTTGAACTGTTCTTGAAATGAATAGCAAGCCCCTGCCATGAATGGACATTGTGCAGGCCCTTTATCCCATAGATATTGGATTTAGTGCGTTCTTTTGAGCCGATCATAGTATTAAATAAACACTTTTTTTATAATTGCCTTTTGTATAGAATCCTCTTTCAGGAGTCACACCAAAAAAGAATAGAACACACTGAAAGGTTCGCCGTAGAAAGGATACAGGTAGTATATACTGCCTTCTGCCAGGTCATCCAGCATCAGGTGCGAAATGAAACCAGCACCTGCAAACAATCCCACAGACACGGCTTTTGTACGTTTCCCATAAATAAGGTAGCCTATCATAAGGGCGATGCAGAAGAAGACGATCCCAAAGAACAGGGAGTGCGTAGGCACCGGACCTACTGTCACATGCCTTAGATTACCGTGCAGTATGAAATTCCATAAGGCCGGCACATCCGGGAACAGAGAACCGGTACATCCTGCCAGCACTAGTATTCCCATGTACAGTTTCAGATGTCTTGCATCGCTCAAACGCATCCGGACTTTAAAGGACATCGCTGCCATTGCAAGCATGCCGGCCAGAAGAACGCAGAACATGAAAAAGACCAGATGGCCTACAGGATATGGCATTGTGAAAATTCACCTCCGTCGGAGGAGATCCTTATAGGGTTTTTCATGTTGCAGCCCCTCATTGCAGAGCAAGGGGCAGCAATACGAACAGCATTATATTGGCAATACCATGAGCCGTAGCAACCATTGGAAGGCTCCGCGTTCTCTGGAACATGTATCCAAGCACGATTCCCACAGCGAATATGTAAATGATCTCTGTGATCTCACCATAGACAGAATGCATTACCCCAAACAACAAACTTGCGGCAAGCAAACCGGGCGTCATTCCGAACAGTCCCTCAAGCCTGGTCTGTATAAGGGATCTGAATATAAGCTCCTCTATCAGCCCCACATAAAAAAGAACAACACTGGCAAACACCATAATGAAAGGATCGGACAGGTCTGCTATCTGATAGCCGGAACCTATTAGCAGATGCTCACCGATCCCAAGCAGAACACCTATGACGACGGCCATGGGAATATAAAGCAGAATGCGCTCGTAGATGATACCAAGCTTAACATCTGTCAGGCCCTGATGCCTTATCAGCAGATAGACGGGCATTAATAAGGGTATGTAGACCACTATGAAAAGCAGTAACGATGCCTCGGATACCGGCATGGAGACATTGATAAGCCTTAACAGGGGCAGGAGCATCAAGGCCTGGAGAGTGTATATTGTCTGCCGGTCCCTGAGGACCGCCATCATGAAAGGCATGCTGACCAACGCCGTAAAGTGAACGAACATGCCTTCTTCTATGCTGCCCGTAAAAAAAAGTAATTCAGCAAACACAATTGCAACAACGAACACAGCAACTGTTCTTCCGGAAGACAATGATTGTACAAAGGACCATTTGTTAAAGTTCCTCTGACAATAACTCCCTTCATCTGGTTGAAATTCAATCCCCCCTCTTTTAAGATTTTGCTGCTTTTTAGGAAACGAATCACTGTGATAAGTATCTTCCTCATATTCCATTTAGACTTCCCGCCTTTTAATTTTCCCTTGCTTCGTTTCTTTGTACATCCACCCACAGGTACAGCTCCCTGTAGGGTCCTGAAAGATCTGCGTCCCTGTAAAGCAGGAACTCAAGTTTCATATCACTACCTGAGACCTCTGGCGTGAAGGACACGGTCCTTTCCCATCGTTCATCATCTTCAAGATGTATATTTTCCTCTTCTGTCTGCAGGGGAAGAGGACTGCCATCAAGGAGTATTTCCAGCCGGTAATCGACTGCTTTCTTTTCCTGGTTCATCACACCCACTATTACACTGCTGCTGTCATCAGCAGTTAGGGTTGTAGGATATCCAGCCGACATCCCATCAGGTCCCAATATATAGAACTCAGTAAATCCTTCCCCCTGCTTTGGATTTATGATGACATATCCAACAGTTGCTGCAGACACAAGTACGGAAACCAGCAGCAATGCTGCCAGTCCGGCTTCCATCCGGGAACGATTTCCGGGAAGGGAACTTAAGGATAAACTGTAAACAGATCTGATAGAAACTGAGAAAGCCTCTTCCTCAGGCAGCCTGCTGCGGCGAAACAGCGCAACTATGCACATCACCAAGATCAATATAGATATCGATATCATCAGGGGCCCGATGTTCATTCCCCACGCGGTATAGAGAAGACCATAGCCGATAAAAGGCACAAGAGCAACGCTCAGACCAACACTGAACACAACTCTCTCGGTGCCTGAGATCTCGTACTTCCCAGGGAACAATGCAGCTGCCATGGCGTACCCTGGCAGGAATAACACTAGAAGGAAACCCAGTAAGGTGCGCACCTCCGTGGAATTAAACAGAGGAGTGAATACGAACAGATTTGTGAGCAACGTGACTGAAGCTATGACCAGGAGATCACCAGGTACCCTATTTTTGACCATACATTAACACCACTCATAAGACAATAGGTAAGAAGAGTTATAAAAATGTTTCAACTAAGGAAAGGAAACTCCATGAGATATACCTGACAAATATCAGTTTTATCTTAAAATTCCCGGACCTCTTAGATCAGCATCCTGATCGGAGATGTAAAGATACACCTGACAGCAAATGTTAAGTCTTTTGAACTAGTATTAGATTAGGGGTTCTAAAGTTGAGGGTTGAGTGTACAATATGCCGATAGTTCTTGCCCATCCAAGCGTGATCATAGATATGGCTTCTGTCGAAGATCTAAGTATGTATAACAGTCTGGGATTGTCAGAGTACAGCATTTATGGAGTTGCTGCACTTGTAATACTGCTGGCTTCCAAAAAAATGCTTAAAGAGTCGGACAGATGGGGCCCGGATGTAAGCTTCGTTCTGGAGATGGGCATCCTGCCATTGATGATAGTATTTATTGCGATATTTGCATTCAATGTGATGAGATTTGTCGTGTGATAAGCCGGCATCCATTTCCAAGCAAAAACGATACCTGAAATATCTTGTTCAGAGGACAGGAGATCTAAAGTGGTACAAGCATGAGTAAACCGTATTTGCTGGATTCGGTCAAAACAAAGACTGCATTGAAAGTCGATAACCTGTTTCTCAGTATGAGAGAACCCCTGTACAGGAACTCAGTGTACCTGCTGCTGGGAAGGCTGTTGAATGTAGGTGCCGGGTTCTTTTTCTGGCTGATAGCTGCAAGGTTGTACAATACGGAAGATGTAGGCGTGGCAACTGCCCTGATATCATCGGTCACGCTGATAGTGTTCATTTCCAGTTTTGGGTTCAATTTTTCAATGATACGCTTCATAAGGATAAGCGGCAAAGAGAACGTACTGAACACTTCGATAAGCATTACCACTTTAGCTTCGGTGATAGTGGGGATAGCGTATCTGCTGGCCCTCATGATGTTTTTCGAGACGAGCGCACTTGTTCGGGATGCATCGTACGGGATGTTCTTTCTGCTTACAGTCGTTATGCATTCTATATTCTATATAACGGGTGAATCATTCAAGGCCTTAAGGGATACAAAGGATTACTTTATGCAGAACACCGTTCTTTCTGCCAGGGTACTGCTGCTTTTCCCTCTCGTGTTCATGGGAAGTTTCGGGATATTCGGAGCTATCGGAGTAACGTACTTTCTGGCGGCCATGTACAGTATATTGGTGCTGAGAAGGAAAATGAAGCTTAATTACAGCATCGACAGAGATTTCCTGAACAAGTCTTTCAGGTTCTCTTCCGGGAACTATGTCTCAAACCTGCTGTATGAAAGTCCTTCATTATTGATGCCACCCATAATACTGGCCCTGATAGGTAAACATGAGGCTGCTCTCTACTATATAGCGATGGCCGTAAGCACCCTGATATGGATAGCGCCTATGTCCCTGAGCGCTTCGCTGTTCATTGAAGGCAGTTATGGCGAGAACCTGAAAAGGAATGTCCTCAGATCAGGTAAAGCAATACTCCTGGTGCTGGTGCCCAGTATTATATTGATGTACTTCTTTGGAGGCATCGTGCTAGAGGTGTTCGGCCAGGACTACGTTGAAGCCCTGCCATTGCTTCATGTACTGGTCCTGTCAAGTTTCTTTGTGACCTTGCACGACCTGTTCATTCCAATACTCAATGTAAAGATGAAAATAAACAACCTTGTAAAAATGAACTTGATAAGGTTCTGCCTGTTGCTGGGACTCTCATACGTTCTCATTAAGGACTACGGGCTTATAGGGTTTGGATATGCATGGATGCTTACACACGCAATGCTCACAGTAATAACAGTATGGCTTTCCAGAAAAGAGGGATGGATTTAAATTCCATAATGAAAATTTAAGATAGGTTTAAGGTGGGCTGGTATATGGGGGATCTTACTAAGAGATATAAAGGTACTTATAGCGTCATACTTATCGGGAGTTGCTTATTTGCGGTCCTGGGTGTTGCGCTACCGCTGATATTAGGACAGACTAATCTGGCAATGCTTGGTACTTATTTGGCAGTTCCCATGATACTGGCTCCGCTTATGTATGTATGGCAGAAGAACAACCCCGATCAGTTGAACGAGGTAGACGGCAGGTATTACAACCTGTTTCCCGCGGCTTTTTTTATATTCCTGGCAATATCCATCACTTTACTTTATACCAACCAGATCAGGCCATACAGTTACTATGCGGTCATAGCCATTATGGCCACACTGATACTGGCCCAGATCCTTTTCTTTCCCATTACTAAGATCAGGTCCATGCTGATACTCTTCCAGTCAAGCCTGCTGTTGCTCGATATCGTCTGGGGAGTGAACCTGAACTACTACTTCTCTATCGAAAGAACGGACTCCTTCTTCCATTCATGGATGATCCAGATACTGGTGCAAGAGGGAGCGATCACCGAACATTTTGACCTCTACAGGACATTTCCCCTGTGGCATATCTTATGCGCCTCCATTTACAAGATAGCCGGCATGGACGTTTCTTTCTACAGGGCAATGTACCTGATCAACGGCGCCATTTTTGCAGCCATACCTCCGGCAGCATACGTCCTTGCAAGAAGGTTGTTCAACGGGGAAAAGATAGCATTGCTTGCTGCTCTTTTTGTATCCTTCTACCCGGATGTGCTCAAATATGGAATAGCCGGTCTTGCAAGAAGCCCCATCTCGTTTTTAGGTATACTGCTTGTAATTACACTGCTGTACCACAGAAGTTTTGCAGCCACGTTCATAGCGATCGCAATGACAGTATCTATCATTGTGTTCCACACCGTTTCCATCCCCTTTGTATTGGTGGTGCTGGCAGTACTGTACGTGCTCCAGAGATTATACGGCGCCATTAATGAGCAACAGGTAGTAGATACCGATTACATGCTGTTTGCCGTTACTGCGATGCTGGCCTACTGGATGTATATCTCCCTGGACCTTTTCAGGACACTCATCGGGAATATAATAGCTTCGGCACCTGATGATATCACAGCAACGGGCGTATCCCTTGCTCCCCTGAACGAACTGTTCAACTATCTGCAATATTCACCGCTTCTATTCTTTTTGCTTTTAGGAACACTGGAAGCTTTGAAGAAAGAGCATATTTCACATACTGCAAAAGTCATATGCATAGCAGGCCTAATGTTCACTGTTGTATCCTTCCCCGGCCCTAGTTTGCTCCTTACAAAACTGGGAGGGAATTTCAATATTGACAGGTTCGGAGAATATGTGTTCTTCCTGATCGTACTCACTGTATCATTAGGATTTCATACTATCTATGCCAGATCCAAAAAGCCTCTCAAGAGCGTCCTGATCCTTTTATTCATGGTCCTGGTATTCCTGTCTGTGTCCAATGATTTCATCGCCTCGGACAACCCGCTTGTCAAAAGGCCCTTCTATACATTCTACCTTACAGAGGAAGAGGTACGAGGGTTCGATCATGCGGGCAATACTTCAAGAGGATTCGTGATGTCAGATTTTGTTACATACAGGTATATGGAAACCACATATTACAGGGAGAGCGGCCACATGCTGGAAGTGGACCCAAGCAGTCTGGACTTCCTGAGAAGCGGGCCTTCGGACCTGATACTGATAAGAAAAGGGGAGCTTGAGGAAAGGCCGCTTAGGTTCCTTATCAGCGATGCGGGATTTGTAAAATGGCCCAGTATGAGCTCTGCACTGGAATACTATTATCCAGATAATGAGAAACTGTGGTCATCCCTTGAAGAATATAGCAAGATATATGATTCAAGCAGTATTGAAACCTATATCTGAA
>DANZ01000132.1:0-16263 GCA_002501695.1 Methanolobus sp. UBA474
CAAAAGCCGGACAACTTTTATTCCGCCTGCTGTGGATCCCGCGCATCCGCCAATGAACATGACAGCCAGCAGCACGACCCTTGCAGAGTCGGTCCATAAATTAAAGTCCGCAGAGGCGAAACCAGTGGTGGTGATCAGAGAAACGATCTGGAAAAGCGCATATCTGAAGGCTGTTCCTGCAGGCTGGCCCATATCCTTCCACAGAGAAAATGTCAGGATAAGAGTCGCTATAAGTATAATGACAGTATAGAACTTGAACTCCTCATCCCTGGTAAAACTGTTATGGTCAACATACAGCACCCTGTAGTGCAGGGCAAAGTTTGCCCCCGCAATAAACATGAAGGCAATTATAATTCCTTCAATAAGAGGGCTGTTAAAGGCAGCTACGCCAAGCCCATAAGGGGAAAAACCACCCGTTGACATCGTTGCGAAAGTATGGGTTATGGCATCATAATATGACATGCCTGCAAGCTTCAGTAACACAACCTGCACAAAAGAGAGGACCACATAGACCATCCAGAGTATCCTTGCAGTTCCCCTTATCCGCGGCTTTAGCTTATCTTCTGTCGGACCAGGCGCCTCTGCACGGAATAATTGCCTTCCTGCAACTCCAAGCTTCGGGAGGATCGCGATGAAGATCATGATGATACCCATCCCGCCAAGCCACTGGGTCATACCCCGCCAGAAAAGTATGCTTTTGGAATGAGCCTCTATATCCTGAAGGATTGATGCTCCAGTAGTTGTAAAACCGGACATTGATTCAAAAAGGGCGTTAATAGGGCTGATGCCATCCAGCATAAAAGGAATGGAGCCAAAAAAAGCTACAGACAGCCATCCAAAAGCCACGATGGCAAATCCTTCTTTTATTTTCCAGTCGCCCTCCACCCCATACCTCCGGGAGAGCATTAGGCCTATGCTACCCGTGATAACCACAGCCGCCGCAAAAGGCAGCAGAGGATCATTATAATAGACAGCTACAAGCAGTGGGATCAGCATGGCGAGACCAAGGAACTGAAGAACTCCTCCTAACACATTAAAAATGACCGCCTTATTCATCAAGATGACACACTTCCGTTATTCAATGGAAAAGATGTTCAACTTCGTTATGAGCCGATTGCAGGGCAAACACAACAACCCTGTCGCCTTCCTCGATGATATATTCCCCGCGTGGAACCACTGTATTGCCTTTATGGACAACCATACTTACAATGGCACCGGAAGGGAATTTCACGTTCTTCAGCGGTTTACCTACAATCTTTGATCTCTTTGAAGCGGTATATTCCAGGATCTCAGCTTTTTCACCTTCAATAGTCGTTACAGACTCGATACCCTTCCCAAGGGTCATTTTAAGTATCTCGCTAACGGTAGCCTGCCGCGGACTGACTGCGCTGTCCACGCCGACCATCTCAAACAGCGATACATAATCAGAACGATCTGATCTGGCTATGACCTTCTTTCCCCCCAGTTGCTTGGCAAGAAGCGCACATAGCAGGTTTTTCTCATCACTGTTGGTAACTGCTATGACAACATCCATATCAGCCACTCCTTCTTCCTTAAGGAGATTGATATCTGTGCCGTCGCCATTGAGTACAAGCACACCCGGGAGTTCTTCCGCTATCTGCTGCGATCTTTCCTTACTGGCTTCGATGATCTTTATATCAAACTCACTATTGGAGATGACTTTGGCAAGATAAAAACCTACGATGCCCCCACCGATTATCAGGATCTTGCTCTGTTTTCCTGTCTTTTCACCAAACATGTCACGAACTTCTTTTATGGCAGCAGGTTTCCCTATCACCACAATATGATCGTTCTTCTGTATCTTGTCCTTGCCGTGAGGAATGATGACCTCAGCATCCCTAAAGAGTGCACTGACTATACAGCAATTGGCCAGATTCAGTTCCCGCAGTTCCTTTCCAACAAGCTGATTGCTGCCTGAGACAGCAAACTCCATCATTTCGACCTTGCCATCTGCGAAATACTCAGCACCTATGGCATATGGAATAGAAAGGATCTCAGCGATCTCAGAGGCAAGTGTCAGTTCCGGGCATATCATTGTATCGATACCGATCTTTGTGCGTTTTGCTACCGGCTTATCAATATAATCAGGATTGCTTACCCTTGCAACGGTCTTTAACCTGTCCTTATCCTTAACTACCAGTTTTGACGCCATACAGGCGACAATGTTAACTTCGTCAGAACCTGTAACTGCGACCAGCAGGTCCGCATTCTCCAGAGCCTTGCTGAGAATAGACACGTTGGCACCATTGCCCCGTATCACCTGAACATCCAGTTCATCTGCACGACGGCAGGCATCCTCACTCTGGTCAATAACAATAATATCATTTGCCTGATGAAGGGCTTTGGCAATATGGTAGCCGACTTCGCCGGCACCGATTATCACAATCTTCATGAAATTCCTTCGTAGAACATTTATTAATAAAGATAAACGTAAAGAAGGCTTATTGAGATTAGTGCCTTTTAAATCTTGCCATCTGAGAAGAAGAAAAAGGGATGGTTAAAGGTCCTTATGTATCAAAGGCCTCTTTTACCTTATCAAATATCCCTTTCCCGCCCTTAGGATTTTTGGATCTTGCTTTCTCTTCACGAAGATCCAGTTTTCGGAGCAGCTCTTTTTGCTCCTCTGTAAGATTTGTAGGGGTTCTGACAACGACCCTTACAAGCTGGTCGCCCTGACCACGGCCATGCAAATATGGCATACCCTTTCCTTTAAGGCGCAGGATCGAATGGGTCTGGGTCCCGGGCTTGACACTCATCTTAACATTGCCGTGAATTGTGGGTACCATAATATCAGCCCCCAGTGCAGCCTGGGTGAAGGTTATGGGCAGCTCATATAATATGTCGTCACCCACACGTTCGAATAACTGATGAGGTTCAACATGAAGTACCACATAAAGATCCCCGGGAGGAGCGCCTGGGCTTCCCTGCTCACCTTCCCCGCTTATCTTCAGCCGCAATCCCGTATCACTACCTTTGGGAACCTTTACGGATATCTTACGGACCTTCTTCTGTTTACCGGTACCTCTGCAAGCAGGACATGGATCTTCGATGATCTCACCGGTCCCGCGGCATACATTACAGGTGCTTGTTGACATGAAGCGGCCAAATGGAGTATCGCGGGCGTGAGTGACCTGGCCGGTCCCTCTGCAGGTAGAACATGTTTTGGGACTTGTGCCGGGTTTTGCACCGGTCCCCTTACATGTATCACATACCTCTGCCCTGGGAATGTTAATAGTGGTTTCCATTCCGTTTGCAGCCTGCTCCAGAGTTATGTTCAGATCATAGCGCAGGTCCGAGCCCCTGACAGGCCCGCGACGCTGCTGACTGCCTCCAAACCCACCTCCGAAACCACCGAATCCACGTCCGAATATACTGCCCAGGATATCACCAAGGTCCTCAAAGCCTCCGAAGTCAGCATTCCGGAAAATATCCTCCTGGCTGTAACGGCTATCGATACCGGCATGGCCGAAGCGGTCGTACTGTTCCTTCTTCTCAGGATCGGAAAGTACTGCATAAGCCTCAGATATTTCCTTGAATCGTTCTTCAGCATCAGGTTCCTTATTCTTATCCGGATGATACTTCATCGCAAGCTTTCTGTATTCTTTTTTGATCTCAGCTTCCGTTGATTCTTTCGATACACCAAGTATCTCGTAGTAATCGCGTGTAGTGGACATAAATGATTCCTGTGGATTATCTAGGCTGAATAGACATGAAAAAGATGTAAGATACTGTTAAGCACAGTATCTTACTTGAAACTACTGATGGCGTTACTTCTTATCCTCATCGACCACTTCGTAGTCAGCGTCCACAATGTTCTCGTCGGATGAGCCTGAGGAAGCAGGACCTGCACTCCCTTCCTGGCCGGCGGAGGCAGCTGCCTCTTCCTGGGCTTTCTTGTACATTGCAGTGGATATGTCATACACAGCTGTCTGGAGCGCTTCGGTCTTGGACTGGATGGCTTCGATGTTGGTGCCTTCAAGCTCGGTCTTCAGTTCAGCAATGGCTGACTCGACCTTTGATCTCTGATCGGCTGTCGCTATATCCCCCGATTCCTTGATGGTCTTCTCTGCAGCGTTTATCAGGGACTCGGCAGTGTTCTTCACATCAACCTCTTCCTTACGCTTGCGATCATCCTCTGCATGGAGTTCCGCATCCTTGACCATCCTCTCTATCTCATCCTCGGAAAGTCCTCCGGGCTTCTGGATCGAGATGGACTGCTTCTTACCGGTGCCAAGGTCCTTTGCAGTTACGTGGAGGATACCATTTGCATCGATGTCGAAAGTCACCTCGATCTGCGGCAGGCCTCTTGGAGCCGGCGGGATACCGTCAAGCATGAACCTTCCAAGGGTCTTGTTAGCAGAAGCGATGCCTCTCTCACCCTGCAATACATGGATCTCCACGGACGGCTGGCTGTCGGCAGCTGTAGAGAATACCTGGCTCTTCCTTGTCGGGATGGTCGTGTTCCTTTCTATCAGCGGCGTCGCAACCCCGCCCAGGGTTTCAATACCCAGGGTCAGCGGTGTGACATCGAGCAACAGCACATCGTGGATCTCTCCACCGAGAACTCCTGCCTGCACAGCTGCACCAACTGCTACTGCTTCATCAGGATTGATATTCTTGTACGGGTCCTTACCTGTAGCCTTGCGTACAAGCTCGGTCACCGCAGGGATCCTTGTAGAACCGCCGATCAACAATACCTTTTCAAGGTCGTCCGGTTTTAGCTTCGCATCATCCATTGCCCTTTTGACAGCTACAAGGGTCTTATCAAGCAGGTCGCCGATCATCTTCTCGAACTGGGCCCTTGTGAGGTCCACATCTACATGTTTTGGCTGACCGTTGGAGTCAGCTGTGATGAAAGGCAGGTTGATATTGGTGGAAGTGACACTGGACAGCTCGATCTTGGCTTTCTCCGCCGCGTCCTTCAACCGCTGCAGTGCAGCCTTGTCCTTGGAAAGATCGATGCCTTCGTTCTTTTTGAACTCGCTCACAATATGATTAACGATCCTCTGGTCAAAGTCATCTCCTCCAAGGTGCGTATCACCGCTTGTCGAAAGCACTTCGAACACACCGCCTCCCAATTCAAGGACGGATACATCGAAGGTGCCTCCTCCGAGGTCGTACACCAATATTTTATGCTCGCCTGCTTCCTTATCAAGCCCGTAGGCAAGGGATGCAGCTGTAGGCTCGTTGATTATCCTCTTTACGTTAAACCCTGCAATGGCTCCGGCATCCTTTGTGGCCTGCCTCTGTGAGTCATCAAAGTAAGCCGGCACAGTAATAACAGCATCATTGATCGTCTCACCAAGATAAGCCTCTGCATCGTCCTTAAGTTTACGCAGGATCATTGCAGATATTTCCTGAGGGGTGTAAGACTTGCCGGCGAGTGTCACTTTGTAATTAGCTTCGCCCATGTGTCTCTTGATAGAGCTTACACTGTTCTCCGAATTTGTGATGAGCTGTCTCTTTGCAATCTGTCCGACCAGCTTCTCTCCCTTCTTGGAAAATGCAACGACCGAAGGTGTTGTTCTGCCTCCTTCTGCGTTTGGAATAACAGTAGGTTCTCCACCCTCGATCACAGCCATGCATGAATTCGTAGTTCCAAGATCGATTCCCAAAATCTTTCCCATGATTTTACCTCTTTACCTGTGTTATTAATATTACAATTATGTTCTTCTTTTATATGACAGCATCCTTGGTATAAGGAGGAGTTATTCCTCATTATTCCCGGGTTTCTTTGAAACGGTAACTATTGCCGGCCTGATAACTTTAGAGTGCAGGTAATATCCGGGCTTGCAAACTTCCAGGATAATATTCTCCTCATGCTCAGGATGCTCAACATGCATTATAGCCTCATGAAGATGGGGATCGAATTCAGCGCCATGGCACTCTATTCTCTGAAGGCCTTGCTTTTCAAGGATAGAGGCAAACTGCCTGAAAACCATATCCACACCCTTTACGACAGACCCTATGTCATCGGTCTGTTTTGCAGATGCTATTGCACGCTCTAAATTATCATACACCTCAAGCAGTTCTGTGATAACCTGCTCAACTGCGAACTTGCGGTATTCTTCTTTTTCCCGATGACTTCGCTTTCTGAAATTATCAAATTCTGCGGTGAGCCGCATTAATTTGTCACGAAGCTGTGCAGTTTCATCCTCCTGCTGGCTTTCAGCGGGTGGTGCCTCTGAATCAGGGCCATCACAATTCTCAGATCCTATATCCATCTCAATATCTCCCTCTTTCATGCATAGTGATGCGCATGCGATTTAATCATTGTTTGAAGTTCTATAAATAGTTTTTGCATCTTGAGAAGGTTTTTATCAGCACAATCTCACGAGATGAATAAAAGATATGCTTTGGAAGTTAATAAGATGAATGCAACTTATGTTGCAAAAGCCGTATAATGAACATGCTGGCAACCATACATACTGCAAGCGCCGACAGGATCTGCTCCCACCAGAGAGCCTGGATACCGCCACGTACTGCATATACCAGCCCTGTGAGGAACGCGGTCGCTGAGAATGTTGCAATAAAAGAGGCAATAGCTCCCCCTGCCATGGAACCGATATAATCGGCACCGCGGCTTTCAAAGAAGACGGATCCGGCGATGAAAACGACGGCAAAGATGAACAGTATGACAGCCAGCGGAACCGGAGTGGAGCCGGTGGATGCCATATCCATGATGCCAAGTGCCACACTTATCATGAAGAGCGCCAGTGCTGTAGAAACTGCCAGCGCCTGTACAAACGGATTATCGATATTGAATTCCATTTTCATTCCTTGTCGCCTAATTCACTTGATACTATATATTTATTTTTAAACAATTAAGACAACTGCAGTAAACAATAGCAAATGATATATCAAATAAATGCACTTGCATTCAACATGAAAATACTGCTGGCAGAATATGCTGTCGGGATAGGACTTAACGGGACTTTACTGAAGGAAGGGGGAGCCATGCTGAAGACACTGGTAGACAGTTTCTCAAGGATCGGGCATGAAGTTACATACCTCTCTTCAGGACCGGTGCTCCAAAATGGCAAAGCTGTCAGCTCTTGCAAAGAAAACTTTCAGTCAGTGCTCGAAACAGAAGCATTATGTGCAGATGCAGGACTTGTGATAGGCCCTGACGAGCTGCTGGCAAACCTCTCAGCGATCATTGAGAACAATACCATAAATATGGGATGTTCCTCAGTATCAGCAGGCTTATGCGCGGATAAGCTGGAATGCACCAGAATTTTACAGTCAAATTGCATCAGCGTACCCCGGATAATAGAGAACGGACCTGAAGGGATATGTGTGATCAAGCCCAGATTCGGCTGCGCATCCGAGGGGGTCAGGATGGCCGTTTCCAGCAATGTGCAGGAAGGTTACATCGCTACCGAATATATCGAAGGCGAGCATCTGAGCGTAAGCATGATATGCGGGAAAAGGTCACTCCCTTTAAGCGTGAATAAACAGCACATAGAGATAGACTGCAGTAAACCGGGTTCACCTGTGATCTACAAAGGCAATATAGTGCCTTTCAGGACAGAGCAGGACCAGGAACTGTTCGATGTTGCTGTAAAGACCGGAAGGGTCCTGGGATGCAATGGTTATATCGGAGTAGATATAGTATATGGTAAAGAACCGTATGTTGTTGATGTGAACCCCCGGCCTACGACCGCCATTTACGGACTGGCCAGGACACTCAGGACCGAGATAGGAGAACTCCTGCTGAAGAATGTTTTGGGAGAACTGCCTGATGCAGTCAGTACTGAAGGGGAGTTCTCGTTCACTAAAGATGACTTTGAGGACATTGTATGAAAACAATCGGGATAGATATTGGCGGTGCTAACACCAAGATAGCTTCTGCCGATGGCGAGATCATAGAACTGCATTACATACCCCTGTGGAAGGATACAAGACTTCCCGCGGCTCTGGAAGAGATAGCTGAGAAACACTCTCCTGAAAGGGTAAGCGTGGTGATGACAGGAGAACTTGCCGACTGCTTTGAGGACAAAATGGCAGGCATAAAGTTCATCATGGAGTCCGTCGAACAGGCATTTGACTGCGATATCAGGTACATAGACAGTAACGGACAATTCTACGACGGCTCCGGCGACCTGCGCAAGCTGGCCGCTGCCAACTGGGCGGCTTCAGCCAATCTCATCGGCGCAGAGATAGGAGATTGTATCTTCGTGGACATGGGAAGCACCACCAGCGATATCATTCCTATAAAATCAGGAAAACATGCCGCAGGGCTCACTGACTTTTCCAGGCTTGTCCGCAATGAGCTGGTCTATGCAGGAGTATTGAGAACGAACCTGGCATACCTTGTAGACAGCCTGGACCTGGCCGCAGGTAAATGCCGCATATCCTCGGAACTTTTTGCAACCACTGCTGACGTTTACCTTTTGCTCGGAGATATAGATGAGGAGATGTATACCTGCGAGACCGCGGACGGCGCAGGTAAAAGTAAGGCCGATGCGATGAGAAGGATTGCAAGGATCGTCTGTGCTGATATGGCAGAGATCTCACCTGATGAAGTATACCGCATAGCAGAGCAGGTAAAGGAGAAACAGATAGTCCTGCTGAGCGAGGCAATATCACAGGTTGCAGAGAGGAACGAGCTTTCAGTTATTGTTTCGGCTGGTCTGGGGGAGTTCCTCATCCGTGCAGCTGCTAAAAAGCTTGGTTTTGAATGTATCTCAGTTGCACAGCGCTGGGGAGAGGAGATCTCAAAGGTATTCCCTGCATATGCAGCTGCAAGGATGTTCGAAGCTGATGATCTTAAGAATGACACCGATAGAAGATAGGGAGGCATTATGAGAGTTGTCGTGAAGCTTGGAGGGAGTCTCATGGAGGATGCAGTGCCAGTTATAAGGGCATTGCGAGCACGCTTTGGGACAGGTATCGACAAAGAATGTATCTCCATCCTGATAATACCAGGAGGAGGCATTTTTGCCGATGCAGTACGTTCAGCCAGTGAAAAGTACAGGATAGGAGATGATGCATCCCATTGGATGGCTATCCTTGCAATGGAACAATACGCCTACTTTATCAAGGACAGGACAGGGATCAGCATCACAGATTCACTTGAAGATAACCCCTTCGGAGTCACCATGCTGCTTCCATACAGGACATTGAAGGAAAAGGATGAATTAGCACATTCATGGGATGTGACCGCGGACACCATAGCTGCATGGACAGCAAAACAGTTCGCTCTCCCATCTTTTGTGAAGGTTACAGATGTGGACGGAATATATGCGGAGGATGTTGTGCAGCAGTTCATGACCGTGGATGAGGTCCTGAAGATGGGAATCACTTGCATGGACGCCGCATTGCCTGCGTTCCTGAAAGAGAATCACATGAACTGCATCATAGTGAATGGCAGACATCCGGAAAGGGTTATTGATGCTGTTCTAGGAAAAGATATCGTGGGAACTTACATCAAGGGGAATATTTAAATTAGATACCGCGTATGTACTGAAATCATCGACATGCTGAATTTTTCAGTATTACATTGATCAGACATCATGCTTAAAGGAGAAATTATATGGTAAACAAAGTTGAAAACTGTACTTCATGCAATAAAAGGCTGGCTGTAGCTGGATTTGCACGCTTCCCTTGTCCCACATGCGGCAAGGAGCTTGGAAGATGTGAGAGTTGCAGACAGCAGAGCAACCCGTACACCTGCCCGAAATGTGGCTTTGTAGGACCGTGAGGTAGACAGAATGGGTGACGTAGCAGCAACGATCCGGATCATGCCGGTATCCGTGGACACCGATCTTAAAGCACTGAACGAAAGGCTCATTGCAGCCCTGCCAGAAGGTTCGGAATTTGGCACCTCCAAGGAAGACCCTATTGCATTTGGTCTGAAAGCTATCATGATGGTGGTCCTTGTAGGCGATCTTGAAGGCGGCACGGAAAAGGTTGAAGAGGCCCTTGCAGCTGTCGAAGGTGTCGAGAGCGTAACGGTCACTGAAGTAGGCAGACCGGTATAACTCCTTCTCTTTTTCTTTTTCAGCGTCTTATTCTATCGGGCTTGTAGATCAGGGGTAGATCGNNCGGGTTCAAATCCCGCCGAGTCCACTAAGAAAGCTGTGATAGTCCTGAAAAAGAGATTTTTTACGAAGGTAGACTGAGACACCCTCCGCAATAAAGCTTCAGGTGCCTCTTCCCTACGGTCGGAATATTCCCCAATATCCCGGAATAACCTATTGATAACCCGCGCGTTACTCCCGCGCCCACAATAAATCATTAGTTCTTATGTTACTTAACTTAAACCTTCAATAATAAAAGCAGCCATTATACTTTCGTATTGAAGAAGGATTTTTAACAGCACATGTTTTTCAAAAGGCATCTGCATTAACAGCACCATTATAATTTCTAAGAGAGATTATGGCAACTGTAAGGACTGCTGACTTAATGGCAGGGATAAGGATACGACCTCCGGTTATGTGGGACAAGTTCTCTTTATTGCGATAACAATATCGATCAAATCTCATATTGACAAGACATTGCTTATAAATTTACTCTGTAACTTCCGATATGAACATGAAATATCCATATTTCAACTAAGTTTTTTGCAAGCATTATCCACGAACAGGATAGAAGTCACCGATATTTGTTTCAATTATAGTAGAAATTATTTTACATACTGTATAAATAGATTATATGATTATGATGAGTATCATTATATACAAAACTATAGATAATTTTAAATATTATAATAATAACACATCTAATAATAAAGAAAAGATTGCACGGAATATCCGCGCTATCTCATAAAAATAACGATAATCAATAGGTGATATAAGTGACAAACTGGAAAAACACATTTGCGCTGGCTGCTATGTTCCTTATAGCCATGTCAGCCCTGGTTTCAGCTGACAGCATGAACAATGAGTCTCAGACAATACAACTTGGATATGTGGAAACTACAAACATGACTTCCCAGACAGTTGTAAACACCCTTTATGCCGGACAAAACATTAACGTCGGCACTCTGAACATATCAAACGACTGCCAGAACCTCACCATAGCTTATGAGATGACAGGGAACTGGACCCTGCAGGAAACCCACCTTGAAGTAGCAACTTCCTTTGAAAGTATCCCTATGACCACATCAGGTAACCCTGTAATAGGCCATTTCACATACAAGAGTGAAGAACTTCCTGAAGGGACAATTATTGACACATATGTGATCCCGGTGAGCGGTAAGAACGGTACAGTATATATCGCAGCCCACGCCGTAGTTTCAAACCTGAATTGTGACGAGGGAGCCTGGGCTTCAGGCACACAGTTCCCGGGCGATAACTGGGCGACCTACTTCACATACGATATCAACGACTGCACCGAAGAGGAAATCGATGAAGGAGACAATGGAGAAGACAATGAAGAAGACGGCGGAGAAGACAATGAAGGGGATGAGGGAGAGGACAATGAAGGAGATGGCGGAGAAGACAATGAAGGGGACGAGGGAAAGGACAATGAAGGCGATATTGGAGAAGACAACGAAGGAGATGAGGAAGAGAACAATGAGGTAGACACCAACAACGGAAAGAATTCCGGTTCATCCGGCTCGTCAAAAGTAGTTGCTGTGTCGGAGACAACAAGTGAAGATGATAATGAATACATGAGCACCCCTCAGGAAGAAGAGCCCCAGCCTCCGGTTATGAGTGTCGCTGCGCCGATTAATGAAACAGAAGAGCAGGAAATCCTTGTCCTGCTGGCTGAGAAGGGCAGCAGCCTCCTGTGGATACTGATAGCGATGCTGTTGAGCGGTATCTGGATGATGTCCGGTTACGGGCTCACCTATCCCTGAACTAGGGGCATGAGACCCTGACAAAATGTCAGGGCCGATTCTTTTTTTAAGATATTTTAAAACTGAGGACAGATACAAATATACATATGTAACCTCATAAAGCCCTGAAACTGTTATAAGGAAGGTGGGTAGAGATCTCGCAATATCATGTAAGTACACTTGGTCCTGGAAACGTTTTCAGGGACTGGCTCGTAGAAGTGCTTGGGGATAAGATAAAGGACAAAAACTGCAAGACAGATGTCTTTAAATACGGTTCCACATCGCATACAGTGTGCAGATACAGGTTCAGAGGAGAGCATTACAGTGTGATTGCAAAATTCTTTGCTGAGCCCGAAGGCAAACTGAAAGACTACGATGCCCATAAAGCAATGATGAACGAATTTCATAATCTGCTCAAAGCCAGACAGTTCATCAATGTCCCAAGACCAATTGCTATACATAATGATTTTAACTGCGTGCTCGTGACAGAGTACACAAAAGGGAAAAACATTTTATGGCACTTAGATCACCGGGAGCACCTGTACGATGTATTAAGATCCATTGCACACATGCTTCGAAGGCTGCATGACAGCACACATACGCATTATAACAAACAGAAGGAGTTCGCAAATTTCCACCAGCTACTGGACCAGCTCGGACCTGACCCTGCCACAAGAGAACAGTTCAATGTGCTGCTGGGTAAATGGTGGTACAGCCCGCTTATTGACAAGGAATACGGATGTATGGTCCACAGGGATGCGTCCCCCCTTAATTACATAATCAGGCAAGGCACTCCATACGCCCTTGATATGGAAAGTTGCTGGCATCATGCAAACAATATAAGGGATGTAGGTACACTTTGCGCAGAGATGAAAAATTACTTCCAGCTGAACTGCGGATCCGGAAGTAAAGCTGAGCCGTATATAGGACATTTTCTCTGGCACTACAGCAAAAGCGAAGAGGAATTCCGCAGGATATCCGGGACCCTGCCATTCTTCATGAGCATCGGCCTTCTGAGGCCAGCCAGACTATACCGACACTCCGCATATTACGACTATCTTTTAAAGGAGGCTCTCGAGTGTTTGAAAGCTATACAGTGAAGGGACTTATTTTTGACTGTTATCATACACTGGTGGATATCAGGACAGACGAAAACGATTTCTATACATACGACACTGTAAGCAAATGGCTGCAGTACCAGGGAGTGAGAATAGACCCTGATAAACTGAAAAGCGAATATCATGCCATGGCCGCCGAAGAAGTGGAAGCCTCCGCAGAGGCACACCCAGAGATCCGGGTGGAGGAGATCTTTTCCAGGATCTGCAAAGAGAACTCGATATGGAACATCGATGAGCTTAAGCTTGGCATCGAGACTTCGAGAGTGTTCCGTTCTGCTTCATTGCGCAAGATCGGCGTATTTCCTCAGAGCCTGAGGCTTGTTGAAGACAGTTCGGATCTGAAAAGATGTATATTGTCCAACGGACAGCGTGTCTTTTCCGAACTGGAACTACGATTCCTGGGGCTGCACGATCTCTTTGATATCATAATCTTCTCCTCGGATGTCCGTTACAAAAAACCCAACCCGAAGATCTATCGACTTGCACTTGACCGGATGCAGCTTGAGCCCGAAGAGGTGCTGTTCATAGGAGATACACCGGAAAATGACATCACAGCTCCCCTGGAATTAGGAATGCAGGCCATCCATATCCAGGATGCATGGAAGCTTATATCCTGAAACCTTCTTGCTTTCAAACTTTTTTTGCAGCTCTCACGGTGAGATCCATTGTTGCGGAGGCAATTTTGATCCTGCTGTCCTTTTGAAGGTCTTCAAGGATCATGCGGCTCAGCCTATCGTGGATATACCTTCTTTCCCTTGGCACGGTAAGATACCTTATGTAGAGATCGATCCAGTTGTCGGTCATTTTCAGGTATATTGCAGGCCCTTGATTGTAATCAGCAAGGTAATACTTCTTACTTAACTCCGATGTCTGTTCCTGTGCGGCAAAGGTCACAGCCTTTGTTTCCTCCCGGACTATGCTTATTATCCGCTCATGGGCATCCTTCCAGTCACTGTCATAGGTGATGGGAAGGACTATTTCATCCCAGATAAATGGATTATCCTTACTGTAGTTGTTAATCACACTATCCAGGATAGCACTGTTGGGTATTGTGGAGATCCTGCCCGTTGGCTGGTCTGCGTTCACCCATTCTTTCAGTTCGAACAGTGTAGTATTGAGAATTCCGATATCAATGATATCACCTAACTTGGAATTTATTTCTATCCTGTCACCTACCCGATAGGTCCCTGTCATAAAGATTAGCAGCCCTCCCATGATATTCTTAAAGAAATCCTGCAGCGCAACGGTCACTCCTGCTGCGATCAACCCGTATGATACAAGAAGCACCTGTGTATCCTCCACCCATACACGGATCGCTGCCAGCAGGAGAAACACGATATATAACAGAGAAACAATCCTGCGGAACTCGAATCTCGTCTTATCGTCCCTTATCTTTTTAGCGATCCTGCGTTCCAGGATCAGTTTGAAGAATAAGTGGATAAATGTCAACAATGCAAGAGTGGAGTATACTTTAAACAGGAACAAGCTTCGATATTCAACAGCCAGGAACCACGAGGCGATAGTAAGCAGCATGAGGAACAGAACAGCCAGAAGAGGATTCATTAATACATTTCTTGACCCGGTTCCGATAAATACCTTTTTGGGCAGGGATAGAAATATGGTAACATATCCCCGGCAAACCAGGCTTGCTTTAATGCAAGGCAGTCAAAGAATGTGTGAAATGTTAAATCAGAACAGTAATGACAAAAAGAATGGATTCGGAGTAGAAAGCATTATTAGCGAAAAATTACCTAAAATCAAGGCACCGATGCGTATAAACACACCGGCCCGCTTGTAATCAAAAATCTGTAAAAGAATTAATTAACTTAATATCTTTTTGGAGGTCTGTGGTTCTGGTAGCATTCCCTGCAGTACACAGGCCTGTCACCGGATGGTACGAAAGGTACTTCGGTTTCCTGGTTGCAGTCTGCGCAGACCGCCTTGTGCATCTCCCTTGGACCGCTTGGCCTGAAGCCACCGCTGCCGCCCCTGCTGTCATTCCTGGGACCGCTTGGCCTGAAGCCACCGCTGCCGCCTCTGTCATTCCTGTCATTACCGCTTGATCTGAAGCCACCGTTTCCGCCGCTGCCGCCTCTCTTATCGTTTCTCATGTTTGATTTCCTTTGTGTTGTGTTTTATTAATAACTTCCTGAATAGGAAGAGAGAACTTTCGCATGACTCGTTTAATATGATCTTTACCAAATCTCTTATTCTTGTACCGGACACTAAATCAGCAGCCGATAAATGATATGGGGTTACCCATATATCTTGAGCTGTAATCTGTGAACAGACCTAACTGAGACGGAAACATTATCCTGCAATCGATACGATATTCTCTTTTACTGCTTACAATTAACCTCCGGATGAGTACAGAACGAAACTATTCGTCTTTAACACATAGAGTAAGTTAACTGCAAATACAGAAATGTTCTTGCAAATATAAATCCTTTGCCATCAATTCATATCTGGCCTTATATAGATGAAAACAAAATGGAACCTGGAATCCGCGCGGATGCCTCCTATAAAGGTAAGAGGTCGCAAACAGTTAAAAAGCAGTAGTCAGTATAATGTACAGCACAAGTAAAATGAAGCTTAATCAGAGAGACAGCAGAGGATTTTTACGATCATGACCCCACCAGAGAATAAACCTGTAATTGCCATTATGAGACCTGAGAGATACCTGAATGATTCGGTCGGACTTGCACAGTCCATGGGTTTTGACACGATTGCGGTCCCGATGGCAGAGCTTAGCAATATAAAAGACAGCGTTTTCGAGGGCTTTTATTTCAGGGTAATGAAAGGTGAAACGGATTGTGTGATCATCGCCGGCCCGGGTGAGATAGAATATACGTTAAAGAAGATACCATATTCCATCAGGCCATATTTCATTGAAGCGCTCAATCAGAGATATGTGGTGGCTGTCAACACCGAAACTAAAGAAGCGCTTGAGAAAGAAGGTGTGAAAACAGATGCAATGCCGGATATCTGCAATGCGGAAGAAATCGCTGCCTATATGAGGGACTTCGCGGATGAGGCCATCATTGACGTAGTATATGGCACACCCGACTCCAATGCCTTCACAGACAGCCTGCGCGATTTCGGGGCCACGGTATTTGAGACGCGGGTCTATAACCTTATTTACCCTGAGGGAGAGGAGCAGACGCAGTTCATCAGAACGGTCATGCAGGGGAATATCGACATATTCGCTTTTACTGATCCCGTAACTGTGCACAACTTCTTCGATCATGCCAAACAACAGGGTCTTGACAAGGATATTGTGCAGGTGCTAAATGATTCCATAGTTGCGGCTATTGGGGATTCTACAGCATATGTACT